>JANMPL010000412.1:0-3219 GCA_031369845.1 Chloroflexota bacterium | reverse complement strand
GACCAGTTGATGGCCGACCAGCACCTGATCATGGCCGAGCACACGATGGCCCACTGGCCCTCGGAGCTCTACCTGCCGAGCACGATTGTCGACCGCGACAATCGCGAGGCATGGCTCCGCCTTGGCGGCAAGGACACATACCAGCGGGCCTGCGACGAGGTCGAGCGGCGGCTCGCGGCCTACCGCCAGCCGGAGACGGACTCGGCCATCGACGCCGAACTACGGTCGATCATCAAGGCCGGCCTGACCGACCAAACCACGCTTCCCGAGATCCCGCCCGCGCCCGAACCGGCGGCAGTCGTCCCATCGGGTGCCGCCGCGCGCCGCCAGAACCCGCGCCGCCAGCGCATCAGCCAGGAGGGCCCAATGGCATGACCAGCCCAACCGCGAGCCCAGCCACATCCGATTCGTCGACGCTCTACTTCGGCCCCTGGTACCGCCGATCGCCCTTCTTTGAAAAGACGTTGGCCGCAGGCTGCAGCGCCTACGACATCTACAACCACATGTACCTCCCGGGTTACTACGGCGACCCGGTCGAGGAGTACTGGGCCCTGCTCAACGGCGTGACGATCTGGGACGTTGCGGTCGAGCGGATCGTCGAGATCACGGGCCCGGATGCATCCGCGTTCACGAACACATTGACCTGCCGCGATCTCACCAAGTGTGCCGTCGGCCAGGGCAAATACGTGCTCTTGACCGCCGAGGACGGCGGCATCGTCAACGACCCGGTCCTGTTGCGGATCGAGGCGGATCGCTGGTGGCTTGCCCTCGCCGACTCAGATGCCGGGCTGTGGGCGCGCGGCGTGGCGATCAACTCCGGTTTGGACGTGAAGGTCCGCGAGCCCGAGGTCTATCCGGTCCAGGTCCAGGGCCCGAAGTCGAAGGACGTCATGGCCGCGTTGTTCGGCGATGCCGTTCATGACATCAAGTACTACTGGACACTGACGACCGAGCTGGACGGCATCCCGGTCGTCATCAGCCGGACCGGCTGGACTGGCGAGGTTGGCTACGAAATCTACCTGCGCGACCCGTCGCGTGGCGGCGACCTCTGGGACAGGATCATGGAGGCCGGCCGACCGCACGACATCCGGCCGATCGCGCCTTGCGAGGCGCGCCGCATCGAGGCCGGCATCTTCAATTACGGCTCGGACATGACGATCGACAACAACCCGTTCGAGATCATGGGCCTTGAACGATTGGTCGAGCCACAGGCCGCCGACTACATCGGCAAGGCAGCTCTCGAGGCGATCCGCGCCCGCGGTGTCGACCGCAAGCTTGTCGGAATCGAGGTCGACGGCGACGCCTTGCCATTCGAGCTGTCTCGCAAGTGCACCGCGCGTCACGATGGCGTCCCCGTCGGAACCGTCACCGACCTGATCTGGTCGCCCCGTTTGAAGAAGAACATCGGCTACGTCTGGGTGCCGATCGAGCTGGCCCGGGCGGGCACCCCGCTGGAGGTCGAAGCGCCGGACGGCGGCCGCTGGCCGGCCCGCACGGCGGACATTCCCTTCCTCGATCCCAGGAAGGCCGTCCCCAAATCGTGACCGGAGTCGCCGCATGACCGCCCATTCGTCGCCACCTTCGCCGCTGACCGCCGAGGAGATCGCATCCGTTCGGCGACCATTTCGCGGGGCGCGGCTCCTGCCTGGCCGGGCGTACCACGAACCAGCGATCTACGAATGGGAACGGACGAACGTCCTCGCCGTCGACTGGGTGATCGTCGGCCGAGCGAGTGAGGCGGGGGATCCGGGCACCTACTTCGTAACCGAGCTCGACGGCGAGTCGATCGTCGTCGTCCGGGGCCGCGACGGCGAGCTGCGAGCCTTCTACAACGTCTGCCGCCATCGCGGAACCGCGGTGGTGGAGGAACCGTGCGGCACAGCCGTCCGATTCCAGTGTCCCTATCACGCCTGGATTTACGACCTCGAGGGCAAGCTCGTCCGGGCGAAGCACACTGAGGACCTCGACGACTTCAGCCCTGCGGAGTACAGCCTCGCCCCGATCCGGCTGGAGGCGTGGCAGGGATTCGTGTTCCTCAACCTGAACGCCGATGCGGCGCCGCTGGCCGACCAGCTCGGCGACCTCCCCGATCACGTCGCCCGCTTCGACTTTGCGGCTCTGCGGCCGGCTCGCACGATCGAGTACGACGTCGCGGCGAACTGGAAGTTCATCGCGGAGAACTACTCGGAGTGCTACCACTGCCCGGGCCTTCACCCACAGCTGAACAAGCTGACGCCCTATGACATCGGCGTGGAATACGAGACGAACGGTGCCTGGCAAGGCGGCTGGATGGAGTTCTCGGATGGGGTAGAGACGATGGCCCTCGACGGCGGTCAGGGTTCACGGCGCGGCCGGCCGGCGATCGCCGGCATGCCCGCGAAAGCTGTCGAGGATGAGCAGGGCGGCACCGACGCTGATCGCGCTGTCGGCGACGTTGAACGCCGGCCACGACCAGCCGCCGTAGTGGAAGAGCAGAAAGTCGGTCACGCGGCCGATCATGATCCGGTCCCAGAGATTGCCGAGCGCGCCGCCAAGGATCAGCGCGAGTCCGGTGCACATGAGGCGGCTGCCGCCGCGCTTCAGCATCCACACGAGGAACGCACTGGCGACGATGGCGATCCCCGCGAACAGCCACCGCTGCCAGCCGTCGGCGCCCGCCAGGAAACTGAACGCCGCACCGGTGTTATAGGCGAGCACGAGGCTGAAAAAGGAGGTCACCGGCAACTCCTGTCCTTCGCGGAACAATGCGACGATCCACGCCTTGGTGGCGAGGTCGAGCACGACCACGGCGGCGGCCAGCAACAGCCACCGCCACCACGAACGAGGCGTCGACACGGGTGCGACAAGCGTCACATCAGCCTCCACGGCAAGAAAGCGACGACAGGCAAGCGTTCATGGTCGCCTCAAGCGTAACGGCGCGGCTCGCCGCTGCCGAACAGATTCGCGACGCACCGCGCGCACAACGTCGGATGCGCACGATCGGCGCCGACATCCGCGCGCCAGTGCCAGCAGCGTTCGCATTTGGGGTGCGCGCTCGGCGTGACGGTCACCGCGAGCGCTGCGCCGAGGGTAACGGTCGTCGCCGATGTGATCGTAACAAAGCGCAAATCGTCGCCCAGCGAGGCCAAGGGCGCGAAGTCGGGCTCGGGTGCGGTGATCGCCACTTCAGCCTGCAGCGACGAACCGATGGTGCCGGCCTGCCGCACGGTTTCCAGTTCT
>JANMPL010000408.1:0-10469 GCA_031369845.1 Chloroflexota bacterium | reverse complement strand
GGTCCGGACGGTCGCCCCGAGCCGCTCGAGCAGGCGTCGGGCCGAGGCGGAGCGATCGGCCGGATAGGTCGGCAGGACCCGCTCCATGGCCTCGATCAGCAGGATCCGGGCGCTGGCCGTGTCGATCGAGCGGAAGTCGCGCTTCAGCGTGTCCCTCGCGATCTCACCGAGAGCACCAGCGAGCTCCGCACCGGTCGGGCCAGCGCCGACCACGACGAATGTCATCCATTCGGCCCTGCGGACCGGGTCCGCCTCGCGCTCGGCGGCCTCGAAGGCGATCAGGATTCGGCGCCGGATCTCGGTGGCATCCTCGATCGACTTCAGACCGGGGGCATGAGCCGCCCAGGCATCATTGCCGAAGTACGAGAAGCGGGCTCCGGTCGCGACAATGAGCGAGTCGTAGCCGATCGGGCCCCCGTCGGAGAGGGTCACCTCGCGTTTCGCCGGATCGAGCCCGACTGCCTCGCCCAGAAGAACCGTCGTGTTCCGGCGCTTCCGGAGGATCGAACGCAACGGCTGGGAGATGTCGCCGGGGCTCAGGGCGCCCGTGGCGACCTGATAGAGAAGCGGCTGGAAGAGGTGGAAGTTGCGGCGATCGACCAGGGTAACCTCGACCCGGCGGTCCTTGCCAAGGGCGCGCGCGGCGTACAGGCCGCCGAAGCCGCCGCCGATGATGACGACGCGATGGCGTCCGACGGTGGCTTCCCGACCGCTCATCTAGCCGCAGTACCCAATGCCCGACGCTGGATCCCGGACCTCATCCCGACCCGGTTTTCCTCGTTCGCTTCGGCTTCGCGGCGCCGGCGCCGGCATCAGGTGACTTGCGCGGCGCCCGGCGAACCGCGGGCTTCGACCCGAATGGACGACCCGAGGCCTTGACGCGCGGTTCCAGGACCACCGGCTCGTAGGCGAGCGACGCCAGCTCGGCCGCGAGCACGTCCTCCTCAGAGGCGACGCCGTCGGCGACCTCCCGCGACGCCCGAACGACCTCCCGTTCGATCCAGGACTCGCGCGGTGCAAAGACAGGGGTCCCGGGGCCGACCGCGATACCGACGCCGGGCCCGGACCACGTCGGTGCCGTCTCGATAACGAGCGGGAGGCTCTCGTCGGCGCGGAGATGGTGGCAGCGGTAGCAGCTGGCGATTCGATCCTCGTTGATCGATCGGCACCTGGGGCAGACCCAGAGAAGCTCCTCCAATGTCAGGTCGGCACGCTTGGCGAGATCAGGGGGGTTGACGAACCGAGCGATGAGCCAGATCGCAGTTGGCCCAGCGAGAAGAGCGGCAGCTATGAGAGCGGACGGGACCTGAGAGAGACCGCTCATGACGGCCTCGAATAGTCCGCTCGGATCTACGGGCATCGCGTAGCCTCTCAGGACGTCGGGTCCCCGGTTCCGCAGTCCTGCGGCGGATGGTACCGCACGCCCAGGCGGCCCAGGCCCTGCGGGCGCCGCGTCGGTCGCTTATTTGTCGCGGTCGGCCGAGGCGAGGGTGGCCTGGGCAGCCGCAAGGCGGGCGACCGGGACGCGGAAGGGCGAGCAGGAGACGTAGTCGAGCCCGATCGCCTCGCATTTCCAGATCGATTCCGGGTCGCCGCCGTGCTCGCCGCAGATCCCGAGCTCGATGTCCGGCCGCGTCGCGCGGCCCTTCTCGACGGCCGTCTTCATCAGCCCGGCGACCGCGTCGTCGAGCGTCTGGAACGGGTTGACCGGGAGGATCGGGAACGGATGGTTCTCGCCGGGCAACATGACGCCCTCGACGTAGCGAAGGAGGAAGCCGCCCTCGGCGTCGTCGCGGCTGTAGCCGAACGTCATCTGGGTCAGGTCGTTCGTGCCGAAGCTGAAGAACGCCGCGTGCTTGGCGATCTCGTCGGCGGTCAGCGCGCCGCGTGGCACCTCGATCATCGTCCCGAAGACGTACTCGACGTTGACGCCAGCCTTGGCCTCGACCGCCGTTGCCTCGCCCTCGAGGAGCGCCTTCGTCGCGACGAGCTCGTTCACGTGGCCGACGAGCGGGATCATGATCTTCGCCTTCGGGTTGCCGCCGGACTTCTTGACGGCGATCAGGGCGTTGAGAATCGCCCGGGTCTGGACCTTGACGAAATCTGGGATCATCAGGCCCAGCCGGCAGCCGCGCAGCCCGAGCATCGGATTCTGCTCGTGCATCGACTGGATCGTGGCGAGGAGCTCCCTGTCCTCGGCTGTAGCGGCGTCCCCTGCGCGCGTCACCTTGACGAGCTGCTCCTCGAGGTTCGGCAGGAACTCGTGGAGCGGCGGGTCGATAAGGCGGATGACGACGGGCAGTCCGTCCATCGCCCGGAAGATCCCCTCGAAGTCGCCCTGCTGGAGCGCCTCCAGCTTGCCCATCGCGGCATCGAACTGCGCTACGGTCGCCGTCTCCTCCGCGTTCAGCTCCTCGCCGAGGTCGCGGCGCGACTTGAGCCGAGTGGCCAGGTTGGCGATGAGGATCGCGCCGCGAACGATGTCGAGCCGCTCGCCCTCGCGGAACATATGCTCGGTCCGGCACAGGCCGATGCCCTGGGCGCCGTAGCTCCGGGCCTGGGCCGCCTCCTCGGGCTTGTCGGCGTTCGTCCAGACACCCATCCGGCGGAACTCGTCGGCCCAGCCGAGGATCGTCTGGAGCTCCGGCTGGTCCTCGAAGCGTGCCTCGACCGTCGGCAGCGCGCCGACGAAGATCTCGCCGGTCGAGCCGTCGAGGCTGACCCAGTCGCCTTCCGTGATCTCGAGGCCGCTCACGCTCGACTTGGCTCGCTTCGTTTCCGAATCGACGTGCATCTCAGCGGCACCGGCGACGCACGGCTTGCCGATCTGGCGAGCGACCACTGCGGCGTGAGAGGTCGCCCCGCCGCGGGCGGTCAGGATGCCCTGGGCAACAGCCATCCCGTGGAAGTCGTCCGGCGAGGTCTCTTCTCGGATGAGGACGACCTTCTCACCACGACCGACCCACTCCACGGCGTCGTCGGCGGTGAAGACCGCCCGGCCGACGGCCGCGCCCGGCGATGCGTTCAGGCCCTTCGCGATTCGCGTTGCGGCCCGACGTGCCTTCGGCTCGAACTGAGCGCGAAGGAGCTGGTCGACCTGGGCCGGTTCGATCCGCCCGACCGCCTCTTGCTTGGTAATGACCCCCTCGTTGACCATGTCGATGGCGATCTTCACCGCGGCTGCGGCCGTCCGCTTCGCCGAGCGGGTCTGGAGCATGTACAGCTTGCCGCGCTCGATCGTGAACTCGAGGTCCTGGACGTCGCGGTAGTGTTTCTCGAGCTGCTGGCCGATCCGCTTGAACTCGGCGTAGACCTCCGGCATCTCGGTTTCCATCTGGGCGATCTTTGGTGCTGTCCGGACGCCGGCGACGACGTCCTCACCCTGGGCGTTCGTGAGGTACTCGCCGTAGAGCGTTGGCTCGCCGGTGTTCGGATCGCGGGTGAACGCCACGCCGGTACCCGAGTCGTCGCCCATATTCCCGAAGACCATCGTAACGACGTTGACGGCGGTCCCGAGGTCGTGGGGGATCTTCTGGCTGTCGCGATAGTCGCGGGCGCGCCGGCCGAACCAGGAAGCGAAGACAGCCTTGGTTGCGAGGTCGAGCTGCTCATACGGATCGGTCGGAAAGTCGCGGCCCGTATCCGCCTTGACGATCTTCTGGTAGTCGGCGACGAGTTCGCGCAGGTCGGTCGCCGTCAGGTCCGTGTCGGCAGCGGCGCCGCGGGCCTTCTTCTTCGATTCGAGCGGCTCGTCGAAGCGCTTCGCCTCGACGCCCATCACGATGCGGCCGAACATCGCGATGAAGCGGCGATAGGCGTCCCAGCCGAACCGCTCGTTGCCGGTCAGGGCGATCAGACCCTGGAGCGTATCCTCGTTCAGCCCGAGGTTGAGGACGGTGTCCATCATCCCGGGCATCGAGAACTTTGCCCCGGAGCGGACACTGACCAGAAGCGGGTTCTTCGGGTCGCCGAACCCCTTGCCGGACCGCTCCTCGACCTCGCGCATCGCCTCGAGGACATCGTCCCAGAGACCGTCGGGAAGCTTCTCGCCGGCTGCGAAGTAGTCGTTGCACGCTTCAGTGGTGATCGTGAAGCCGGGCGGCGTCGGGAGGCCCGCCTTCGTCATCTCGGCGAGGCCGGCGCCCTTGCCGCCGAGCAGATCCTTCATCCCGCCGTCGCCCTCGGCCGTGCCGCCGCCCCACGCGTAGATGTAGCGCTTGCCGGCCTTGTGGGCGCGGTCGGTCGCGGGGGATGTCGTTGCCATTCGGGGAGCTCCTTGGGGCAGCGCAGCCCGTCGGCGGCGCGTGGGTTCTCGTTCAGTGGCGGTCGCGACCGATTGTAAACCTCGGGATGATGCGCGAGTTACCATCGGGCCGATGACCGAACTCGCCGCCGATCCACGCGTCATCGACGCAAACTCCCCCGTGTACAACGCCCGACTCGTGCGGCGCGAGGACGAGACGGACTCGCTTGCCTATTTCTGGGTTCGCTTTGACGGCGACCCGACACCATTCGAGCCCGGGCAGTACATGACGATCGGGGTCATGGTCGACGGCAAGATGGTCCAGCGGCCCTACTCCGTGGCTTCGCCGCCGGTCGTCGCGGGAACCGACGGCTACGAGTTCTACGTTCGCCTCGTCCAGGGCGGGACGTTCACCCCGCTTCTGTGGCGGATGCCGATCGGCCAGGGGATGCGGATGATCGGGCCGAAGGGCAAGTTCCTCCTCGAGCCAGGCGACGATCGGACGCACATTTTCATTTCGTCGGGGACCGGCAACGCACCCTTCGTCTCGATGATGCGGCAGTTGCAGGTGGATGGCGCGCCACGCCCGGCCGTCTTCCTCAACGGCGTGTCGCATGCCCACGAGCTCGGCTACCGCGATATCGTGGAGAGCTGGGAGCGGTCCGGCCAATACCCGGTGACGTACATCCCGACGGTCTCGCGCCCGAACGACCCGATCAACGCCTCGTGGATGGGCCGAACCGGTCGCGTGGAGACGATTCTCGGGCCGGTTCTGGACGAGCTGGGACTCACGCCGGCCGATTCCATCGCCTACCTCTGCGGCAACCCGGACATGATCCTGTCGGCCGAGGAGACGCTCCTCGCGCGTGGCTACCCCGAGGAGCAGGTCCACAAAGAGCTCTACTGGCCGAAGGGCAAGGAGCCCCGAGGCGTCGCGGCCGGCGACCTGGCCGCCGCGATCGACGTCGCCGAAGCAAACGCGGACCAGTAGCCGCCGCGCCGCTCCGGCGCCGCTCACCGGTCGCTTATCTGGCGAACCTCCCGGCGCTGAAGCGGTCGATGGGCAGCGCTGTCGGCGTGCCCACTACGAGGTCCGCCAGGATCTCGCCGACTACCGGGGCGAACTTGAAGCCATGGCCCGAGCAGGCCGACGCGAAGGCGACGCCCGGGACGGCAGGGTGAACGTCGATCACGAAGTTGAAATCCGGCGTGTTCGTGTAGAGGCACACCGTCGCCTCACGCAGCGGGCCATTCGCCGCCGCCATGTGGCGTCGCATGAACGCCCGGACGCGCTCGACATCGGCCGGGTGCTCCGCGCGGTCGATCGCGTCGGGGTCGATCACCTCGCCCGAGTGATGGCGTGACACCTTGAGTCCCGCGGCCGGGTCGTACGGGAATCCATAGAAGATCCCCTCAGCGCCGGTGTCCATGAGCCACATCGGCAGGCGGCCGACAGAGACGTCCGCGACCGGAACGTCGGGCTCGAACCAGAACACGGGCATCCGCTCGACTTCGAGAGGCAGGCGGAGGTCGGGAACAAAATGGCCCGTCCAGGCCCCGGCGGCGATGACGAGAAGATCGGCGCCGTGGACGGCGGCATCGGTCTCGACCTCCAGGCCTCCGCCTAGGGCCGGCCGCCAGTCGACGACGCGCTCGGCGAAACGCAGGACGGCGCCTGCCCCTTCCGCGAGCCGGAGCTGGGCGGCGATCGCGCGCTCCGGCCGGATCATCCCGGCGCCCGGGTCGTAAAGCCCGCCCATCTCGTCGCCGACGGTGAAGATCGGCCAATGGCCGCGGATCTCGGCCCCGGAGAGGACCTCGTGTGGCAAACCCTGATCGCGGGCACTTGCCACGGAGCCGCGGAACACGTCACTGCCCGCCTGGCCCGCGTAGAGCCCGCCGGTCACCTCGACCAGCGTCTCGCCGGCCGCCTCACCCAGCGCCTCCCACGCGGCCCACGCCGCGCCAAGCAGCGGTAGGTACGCCGGATCCTCGAAGTACGCCCGACGGATCATGCGCGATCGGCCGCCCGACGAGCCGAGCCCGTGCCCCCGCTCCCCCGCCTCGAGCCCAAGCACGCGCAGCCCGCGTCGCGCGAGCGCCAGCGCCGCCCCACTCCCATGTGCGCCCAACCCGATGACGATCGCGTCGTAGGCGGCCATCGGTGGCGGTTCGGTGACTCGCTCAGGCCCGCGAGGCCGCCAGCCGGTCGAGAATCAGCTGCTTGACGCCCTCGAGCGGCACCCGCTCCTGGGTCATCGAGTCGCGATCGCGCACCGTCACCGCGCCGTCCTCGAGCGAGTCGACGTCGACCGTCACGCACCACGGCGTCCCGATCTCGTCCTGCCGCCGGTAGAGCTTGCCGATCGCCGCGGTGTCGTCATACACGGCCATGACGTCCTTCGCGAGGTCGGCTCGGAGGCGGCGACAGATCTCGACGATCTCGGGTCGCTTCTTGAGCAGCGGCAGGACGGCCGCCTTGTACGGCGCCATCTCGGGATGGAATCCCAGCACCACCCGCTTCTCGCCCCGGACCTCCTCCTCGCGGTAGGCGTCGATGAGGAACGTGAACGCCGCGCGGTCCGCTCCGGCCGCCGTCTCGACGACCCACGGGATGAAGTGCTCCTCGGTCGCGGGATCGAAGTATTCGAGATTCTCCCCGGACGCCCGGGCGTGGGACCCCAGGTCGAAGTCGCCGCGATTGTGGACGCCCTCCAGCTCCCTCCAGCCGAACGGGAAGCGATACTCGACGTCGATCGCCTTCTTGGCGTAGTGCGCCAGCTCGTCCGGGGCGTGCTCGCGGAAGCGGAGCCGTTCCGGCGCGACACCGTACTGCTCGTACCACGCTCGCCGTTTGGGGAGCCACTCCTCGAAGGCCGCCGCCGCGGCATCCGGGCGCACGAAGTACTGCATCTCCATCTGCTCGAACTCGCGCATCCGGAACACGAAGTTGCCGGGGCTGATCTCGTTCCGGAACGACTTGCCGATCTGGGCAATCCCGAACGGGATCTTCTTCCGCGAGCTCTGCTGGACGTTCTTGAAGTTGACGTACGAGCCCTGGGCGGTCTCGGGCCGGAAGTAGACGATCGACGCCTCGTCCTGGACCGGGCCCATGTAGGTCTGGAACATCAGGTTGAAGCGACGCGGTGCCGAGAGCGGGCCGGCGTCGTTCGGGCAGACGAGCTTGAACCGCTCGATGACGGTCGGGTCTGTCAGGTCCGACGCCGTCAGGTCCTCCGCCCCGGGCAACTCGTCGAGCCGGTAGCGACGGTGGCAGGTGGCGCACTCCACGAGCGGGTCGCTGAACGAACCGACGTGACCCGACGTAACCCAGACTTGGGGGTGCATGAGGATCCCGGCATCGAGGCCGACGATGTCCTCGCGCTCCTGGACCATCGCCCGCCACCAGGCACGCTTGACGTTGTTCTTCAGCTCGACGCCGAGCGGGCCGTAGTCCCAGACCGCGTTGATGCCACCGTAGATCTCCGAGGATGGGAACACGAAGCCTCGGCGCTTCGATAGGGAAACGATCGTCTCGAGGTTGTCGACGGCGGGCGCGACGGCATCCGGATCGGTTGCGGTGGGGGTGTCGGTCACGAGAGGCTCCAGTGGGGCGGCCGGCCGTGGCAGGGACGGACGCAGGGCTGACGGTCACCCTGCGGTGGCCGATGCGCGCGTTGGCCGGTGCGCTCCTCGCTCACGGGCGTTGAAGCCCGCTCGCTCCGGTGCTCCCGGCCGCCTTCGCCTCGACCACCCCTGTGGTGACCTTGGCGCCCGCGATGCTAGCAGACCTCAGACCCCGGCTCTGACCTCGTCGAGGAACGCGAGCGACCGCGCCTGGCGCTCGAGGGCGTTGCCGATGAACTCGCGCATCGCCGCCTCGACTTCGCGTTCGGACGTATCGGCCAGGCGCAGCGCCGCGATCGCCTCGATGTCGAGGCGCTGGTAGGCCTTGAGGAGCTTCAGGCCGTCGAGTGAGAGGCCGGTTCGCTCGTGCGACGGTCCGGGACAACGCTCGCAGATCACGCCACCGAGGTGCGGCACCCAGCGATGGCGCTCGCCGGCCTCCAGGGCACGGTCGCACTCCGCGCACCGATCGACCTCCGGGCGGACACCAAGCTCGTCGGCGAGGTGCATCTCGTACCAGCGGGCCACCCGCCCGGGCGCCATGCCCGCATCGAGGAGTCCGTAGGCACGCTTCAGCAGCGTGTAGAGCGGCTCGGCGGCCGTGCGCTCCTCGAGCGAACGATCGGCGAGCTCGGCGAGATACCAGGCCGTCGCCGCGCTCTCGAGCGAATCGCGAAGGTTGAGCCAGGCGTGATCGACGAGGACCTGCGTGACGACCTCGAATGTCCGACCGCGCGCCAGCGCGACCTGGAGCTCGGCGAAGGGCTCGAGGCTGCCACCGATCCGGGACGTCGGCCGGCGAATCCCCTTGGCGATGACCTTGATCTTCCCCCAGTCGGGCGTGATCAGAGTCAGGATCCGATCGGCCTCGCCGAAGTCAAACCGGGAGAGGACGATGGCCTCGGTCGTGTAACGGCGCGGGATCGGCACAATCGCACGGTAGCATTCCCGACCAGCCCGCGCCGCAGCGCGAAAAGCGTACCGCCGGCGCGAGTGATCCGATCGACCCATTCAGGCGAATAGCCGTATAGGCGCCGGTGCGGTCGCGTCCCCCGGGCCGGCGCCCTCACGCCTCCGAGAACAGGTTTCAGACCGCCCCCGGCGCGCCCGCGAACAGGCTACCGGCGGCTCGCATGTTTGTCGGAATGCGACTACACTGGCGCCGATGGCTACCGTGTCGCGTGAGTTCGATCTCGACACCCTGATCGCCGACACCGAGACGGAGATCCTCCGGCTCGTCGGCGACCACGACGCCTCGACCGCCGGCGCCTACGAGATGATCCGCTACCACCTCGGGCTCGATCACGACGGCGCTCCAGCCGGCAAACGAGTGCGGCCCCTTCTCGGGCTCCTCGCTTACGCCTCGATCGCCGGCGACCACGCGGCCGCCTTGCCCGGTGCCGCCGCCGTCGAGCTCGGGCACAACTTCAGCCTCGTCCACGACGACATCGAGGACGGCGACCGCGAGCGCCGCCACCGGCCGACGCTGTGGGCGCTCCACGGCGTCGCCCAGGCGATCAACGCCGGCGACATGCTCTTCAGCCTGAGCCGTGTGGCGCTCCATCGCCTCTCCGATCTCGGCTTCAGCGACGCGAAGGTCCTGCGCCTCATGCGGCTGTACGACGAGACGTGCGTCGCACTCTGTGAAGGCCAGTACATCGACATCGCGACGAGCGAGTCGGACGCGATGATGTCGGTCGAGCTCTACTTCGACATGATCGGGCGCAAGACCGCGGCCCTCATCGCGGCCTCGGTCGAGGCCGGCGCCCTCCTGGCAACCGACGACGACGAGGTGATCGCCCGATACCGGGCGTTCGGCTGGGCCCTCGGGCTGGCCTTCCAGCTGAACGACGATCTTCTGGGCATCTGGGGCGCCGAGCGGTCGACTGGCAAGGAGCCGACGGACATCGCCCGCCACAAGAAGACGCTACCCGTTATCTACGCCTTCGAGCACGCGGGCCCCGAGGACCGCGATCGCTTGGCCGAGCTCTACCGGCAGTCTGAACCGACGACCGACGATGTCGCGGAGATCATCGCGCTCCTTGAGCGGAGCGGCGCCCACGATTTCATACGCAACGAGGCCCGTCGCTACCGCGACGAGGCCCTGGCGGAGCTGGATGCCGCCGGCGTCGTCGATGCGCGCGCCCGTCAGAAGCTCGAGCAGATCATCGTCTCGGTGATCACCGCCTGAAGAACCGGCACCCTCACCGTCGAGCTGACTCCCGCTCACCGAGGTCGGAGGCGGAGCTCCGCAAGGCCATCCGCCCGAGGTTTAGCGATCCCCGTCCTGGTCGGCTACGAGCTCGCCGTTCTCGTCGCGTCGCCGGACGACGAGGACCTTGCCCACCCGCCGGCCGTCGGTCGTCTCGACGGTGAGGATCAGGCCGTCGACGTCGACTCGGTCGCCGGGCGAGGGGACTCCGCCGATCCGGTGATAGATGAGCCCGCCGACCGTGTCGTATTCGTCCTCATCTTCTAGCCCGAGGTTCGTGTCGAACAGGTCGGCGAGGTCGTCCACTGACGCGCGGCCATCGACCCTGGCTTCGTCCTCGGAAAGGCGGACGACCATCGGCTCCTCTTCGTCGTACTCGTCCTGGAT
>JANMPL010000351.1:0-1887 GCA_031369845.1 Chloroflexota bacterium | reverse complement strand
CCCGGCTCGACCGCCCCGAGCGCGAGCCCGGAACCGTCGCCGGCGGCCGGAGCGAGCCCCAGGCTGGGCTACGCACAGGACGATATGGGCAGAAGTCACGACGTCAAACGGCCGCAGAAATACACTCTTTGCCCGCCGGCGTCCGGCAACCACTTCGCGGCGCCTCAGGCCCCGATCGTTCCGCGTCTCTTTCGCCCCGATGACAACGTCGGGCCGATGCAGTGGATCCACAACCTGGAGCACGGCGGGCTCGTGGTCCTCTATCGCGGCGGCGGTGCGGGCGCTACTTCAGATGGCCAGCAGGCGTTCAAGAGCTTCTTTGACGCGTTCCCGCCCAGCCCGATCTGCCAGATTCCGGCGGGCAAGGTGTCCCCTGTCATTGCCCGGTTCGACCAGATGAAATGGCCGTACGCCGCCCTCGTCTGGGGTCGCGTCCTGCCGCTCGACGAATGGGATCCGGCGCTGGTCCTGCAGTTCTACGCGACCGAGTCCGAACGGCTCGATGCAGCGGGTGCATTTGCCACCCCGCCGGAGCCACCGTGCGCTGCGCCGTCGCAGAGCGCGCCGCCCAGCGAGGCGGCGCCCAGTCCCGAGGCGTCCGGCTCACCGGCGGCCTCGGGCTCGCCTGCAGCACCCGGCTCGACCGCCCCGAGCGCGAGCCCGGAACCGTCGCCGGCGGCGAGCTGAGCGGCGGCGCCGGGATGCGCCTCCTTTCGTACTGGGATCCGGAACACGGACCCGGGCTGGGACTCCTCGAGGCGGATGATCGACTTGTCCATCTGCCGACCGACGGCCTGAACTGGGAACTCCTGCACGAGGACGGCTTGGCGGACCTGCGCCGCAAGGCGGAGCCTCTGGCGCGAACCGGCGCCCTGTCTCGATCGAACGTCGATCCATTGCCCGCGCTGACCCCCGGCAAGATCGTGTGTGTGGGCCTGAACTACCGCGACCACGTAGCTGAGGGCGCCGCTCGCGAGACGCCCGCCTGGCCCCTCCTCTTTTCAAAGTTCGCCAACACCGTCATCGCCGACGGCCAGCCCATCATCAGGCCGGAGGGCACCCACGCTCTCGACCTCGAGGTCGAGCTCGGCGTCGTCATCGGGCGGCGTGCGACGCGGGTCCCCGCCGCAAGCGCGATGGACCACGTCGCCGGCTACGTCGTCGTCAACGACGTCTCTGCTCGCGACTGGCAGGGCAACAAGGCGGCGCTGCGGGAGGGCGAAAAGGGCGACGGCCAATGGCTCCGAGCCAAGGGCAGCGACACGTTCCTGCCGATTGGCCCGGTCTTCGTGACCGCCGACGAGCTCGACCCAGCCGCCGGCATTCGCCTCCGCAGCTGGCGGATCCCGGGCCCAGGCCTGCCGGGTGCCGGCGAGCCCCAGGCGATGCAGGATGGTACGACCTCCGACATGATCTTCCCGATCCCGGAGCTGATCGAATTCATCAGCCGCTTCATCACCCTGGCTCCGGGCGACCTGATCGCGACCGGCACCCCCGCGGGAGTCGGCGTGTTCCGGGAGCCGCCGGTGTTCCTGGAGCCCGGCGATCGGGTTGGTTGTGAGATCGACGGGATCGGCACGGTGGAGAACCCTGTCGTCGACTGGTCGGCAGCGGCAGACTAGCGGCATGCTCGCCCTCGTCAAACCAACCGCCGGCCCGGGCCTCGAGCTGCGCGACGTCCCGGAGCCGGAGATGGGCATCAACGACGTCCGGATCCGCGTTCACAAGACCGGGATTTGCGGGACGGACCTCCACATCGAGTCGTGGGACCCGTGGGCGGCGCGGACGATCAAGCCGCCGCTCATCGTCGGCCACGAGTTCGTGGGCGAGATCGTCGAGGTCGGCAGCAACGTCGCCGACTTCCACCCCGGCGACATCGTGAGCGGC
>JANMPL010000344.1:0-5256 GCA_031369845.1 Chloroflexota bacterium | reverse complement strand
GACCAGCCGTTCATCCTCGGGGCGACGAACCTCGATCTGCCGAGTTACCGAGTGGGCTTCCTGGCGATCCTCGAGATGCTCCACGGCCTCGGGCTGGAGGAGGTCCGGGGTCACCTCCTGTTTGCGGTACCGGAACAGGAGTTGCTGGGTGCCCGGGCCTGGCTCGATCGGGTCGGGCTCGTCTCGCTCATCGAGCGGAACGCGCGGATCGCCCAGGATGCCGAGCCAGGGACACCACTCGATGGCCTGCTCGATGCGATCGACAACAGCTACGCGGACATCTGGCGCGCGGAGGCAGGGCTCAAGACGTACGGCGAGGCGGTCGCCGACATCCTCGAATCCCGGATCGACGAGGGCCAGCGGTTCGACATGTCACTCGAGACATGGCGGAGCTTCGCGAGTCATGCGTCATTCTCCGAGGCGCGCGAGAAGGCCGACTCGCTCGACATCCGGGTCGCGTGGGATCCCGAGTTGCCGAAGACCCCCGACGGCTACTACCAGGTCCAGGGTGGGATCGACTACGCGATCGCCAAGTCGCTTGCGGCCGCGCCGTTCGCCGACCTGTTGTGGATGGAGACCAAGACAGCGGATCTCGAGGACGCCCGACGGTTCGCGGACGCGATTCATGCCCGCTATCCCGACAAGATGCTGGCTTACAACCTCTCTCCGTCGTTCAATTGGGACACCACCGGGCTGAGCGACGACGAGATGCGGCGATTTCCTGAGGAGCTCGGGAAGCTTGGTTTCGTCTTCAACTTCATCACCTATGCGGGCCACCAGATCGACGGCCTCGCCGCCGAAGAGTTCGCCACGGCTCTGCGGCAGGACGGGATGCTGGCGCTCGCCCGCCTCCAGCGCAAATTCCGGCTGCTCGAGTCGCCGTATCGCACCCCCCAGTCCCTCGTCGGCGGCGACCGGCTCGACGCGGCCTTGATGGCCTCATCCGGGCGAACCGCCGCGACGAAGGCGATGGGAAAAGGGTCGACACAGCATCAGCATCTCGTCCAGACTGAGGTGCCGACCAGGCTGCTCGAGGAGTGGCTCGGCACGTGGGCAGACCAGTGGGATCGGCCTGGCACGAGTCTCGTCGAGCTGCGGCCACACACGGCGGGATCCGACCTTCTCGAGCTTCGGGTGGTGGATGAGCCGGGCGAGATGCTCGCCAACGTGATCTTCGCCAGCATCCAGGATCGCCGTGGCCGCAGCATTCTCTCGATCCGCGACCAGAACACGGCGCCGTCGATCCGCAGACGGCGGCTGATGACCCTTGTCCAGCTCTTCTTGATCCACCGCTACCGCGCCAGCTCGCTCCACTACCTGACGCCGACCGAGGACAACCAGGCGCAGACACGGCGGATGCAGGAGCTCGGCATCTTCACGGTCGTGAGGACCGAGATCGGGCAGATCATCGTCGCGGACGTCAACCGCGAGCGCGTCGCCGAGCTGGTCCGGCCCGACGGGGATGAGCTCGTCGAGATGATCCGGAAGCCTGTTCCGCAACCGGCCTAGTCTCGGAGCCGGCTCCGATCGTCCGGGCTGCCGGGATCAGCTCTCGCGGCTCCGGTCTGCCGGGCGGGTCGGGGCCGTCGGGGTCAGTTCTCGCGGCGCAACCCATGATCGAAGCGTCCGCATGTAGTTGGCACGCTCGAACGCCGAGGGGTTCTCGGCCGTGGCCTGGCTGGCGCTTCCCCGAAGCTGCGCGACCGATTCATAGTCGTGATCGGTCATCCACGCTCGCAACTCGGCCTCGACCGTGGCGATGTGCTCGGGGCCGTGGCGGAGCACGGCCGACGTCATCATCACGACGTCGGCACCGACCATGAGGCCCTTGATCACGTCCGTCCCGGTGCTGGCTCCGGAACTTGCCGCGAGGGACACACCGGGACGGAGCTGGGGTCGCAGGATCGCGATCCACCGCACCGGCAATCGCATCTCCCAGGACTGGCTCAACTCGAGGCGTGGCACCACCTCGAGCGACTCCAAGTCGAGGTCCGGCTGGTAGAAGCGATTGAAGAGGACGAGACCGTCGGCGCCTGCACCAATGGCGGCAGCGGCAAACTGCGCGAATGCCGAGTAGTACGGGCTCAGTTTGACCGCGACCGGGATAGTAACGGCGGCGCGAACCGTCGCGATCAGGGCCAGGTCGACCGCCTCCATGTCGGCCGCCGTCCGGAGCGGATCGGCCGCGACGTGGTACAGGTTCAGCTCGAGCGCGTCGGCGCCCGCCTCTTCGATCCGCCGGGCGTGGCGGACCCAGCCGCCGGCGCTGTCCGCATTGAGGCTCGCGATGATCGGGACGGCGACCTGGGCCTTGACCTGCTCGAGCGAGGCGAGGTAGCGGTCGGCCGCGCCAACGAACGACTCGACGGCCGGGAAGTAGTCGAGGGCTTCGGCGAAGTGCTCGGTTCCCTGCTCGAGCGAGCGATTGAGCTCGATCTCCTCCGCAAGGATCTCCTCTTCGAACAGTGACGGCAGGACGATCGCGCCGGCTCCCGCTCGCTCCAGGCGCCGGGCGGTGGCAGGCTCCCCGTTCTGGGGCGCCGCCGAGGCGTCGATCGGTGAGCTGAGCTCGAGGCCGAGGTAGGCACTTCGCAGGTCGACGCTCATGCCTGGTCCCCCTCGTCCTCGTAGCGGTAGCCTGCGTCGCTCTCGACCTCGGGCACGATGTCAGGGTCGGGTCGATGGACATGCGGAACGGTCCGTTCGATGCCGGCGAGCTGCTCGTAGTAGCGCCAGCGCTCGTCTGCATCCGCCTGGGCCAGGGCCGCGAGCTCCGCGGCCCGTTCGGGATGCGTCCGCTCAAGAACGGCGAACCGGGTCTCGGTCGCCACGAAGTCGGCGATCGGGATCGTTGGGGTCGATGAGTCGAGCTTGAAGGGCTTGCCACCCTCGATCTCCGAGGGGTGGAATCGGTACAGCGGCCAGTAGCCGCTCTTGACCGCGTCCTTCTGGTGCGTCATCGACTTGCTCATGTCGATTCCGTGGGCGATACACGTGCTATAGGCGATGACGAGCGACGGACCCGGCCAGGCGTCCGCCTCCAGCATCGCCTTCGTTGTCTGGAGGTCGTTCGCGCCCATCGAGACCTGGGCGACATAGACGTTGCCGTACGAGCGCGCGATCGCCCCGAGATCCTTCTTGGCTGTTCCCTTGCCGGCAGCCGCGAACTTCGCGACGGCGCCGCGCGGCGTCGCCTTCGAGGCCTGGCCGCCGGTGTTGGAGTAGACCTCGGTGTCGAGGACGAGGATGTTGACGTTGCGACCCGACGAGAGCACCTGATCGACGCCGCCGAAGCCGATGTCGTACGCCCAGCCGTCGCCGCCGATGATCCACACGCCCTTCCGGACCAGATCCCCGGCGAGCGCGACCAGGTGTCGGGCGTCGGATCCACGTGGACCGTCGATCTTCGCGAGCGCCTCGCGCAGGCGGCCGACCCGCTCACGCTGGAGCGCGATCTCCGTTTCCGTGTCCTGGACGGCGCCGATGAGCCCGTTGACGAGTTCCGCGCCGAGCTCCGGGGCGAGGCGCTCGAGGAGCAGACGAGCGTGATCCGTCTGGGCGTCGAGGGCGAGCCGCATCCCGAGTCCGAACTCCGCGTTGTCCTCGAAGAGCGAGTTGTTCCAGGCTGGGCCGCGACCGGCCGCATTGACGGTCCACGGCGTCGTCGGCAGGTTGGCGCCATAGATCGACGAGCAGCCTGTCGCATTGGCCACGATCATGCGGTCCCCGAAGAGCTGGCTGACGAGCCGGATGTAGGGCGTCTCGCCGCAGCCGCCGCACGCGCCCGAGAACTCGAACAGGGGCTCCAGGACCTGGCTGCCCTTGACCGAATCGCGCGGGATCAGGGTCCGATCGAGCGGCGGGATTGATTGGAAGAAATCCCATCGACCGCGCTCGAGGTCGCGGTGGTCCTCGACCGGCGCCATGTTGATCGCCTTGTGGCTCGAATCGGTCTTGCTTTTCGCGGGACAGACGTCGACGCAGACGCCACAGCCGGTACAGTCGTCCGGGGCGACCTGGATCGTGAGCCTATGGTCGACCAACTCCCTCGAGCGGAACTCCTTGTGGATGAACTCGACGGGCGCCGCCTCGACGGCAGCGGTCGGGAACACCTTCATCCGGATCGTTGCGTGCGGGCAGACCATCGCGCACTTGCCGCAATCGATGCAGATCGCGGGATCCCAGATCGGGATCATCTGGGCGATCGCCCGCTTCTCGTATTTGGTCGTACCGGTGGGAAACGTGCCGTCGACCGGGAGCGCGCTGACGGGCAGCAGATCGCCCTCGCCGGCGATCAGCCGAGACGTGATGCGGGCCACGAAGTCCGGCACATCGTCAAGCACCGCCGGCGTGGTCGGGCGGCCGGTGGTGATGGCGGCCAGCGGCACGTGGGCGAGGTGTCCGAGCGCCGCGTCGATCGCCGCGAAATTGCGCGCCACGACCGCCTCACCGCGTTTCGCGTACGTCTTCTCTACGAAGCCTTTGATCCGGGCGATCGCTTCGTCGGCCGGCAGGATGCCCGCGAGCTGGAAGAAGCACGGCTGCATGACGGTGTTGATCCGGCTGCCCATGCCGGCCTCGTCGGCGACCGCGAGGGCGTCGATGACCCAGAAGTCAATCGCCTTGTCCACCAGCAGCTGCTGCACGGTGGTCGGCAGATGCTCCCAGACCTCATCGGGTCCATACGGGGAGTTGAGCAGAAATGTCGCGCCGTGCTTTGCGTGCTCGAGCACCTTGATCTTGCCGAGCAACCCGAACTGGTGGCAGGCAAGGAAGTCGGCGTCCTCGATGAGGTACGTGGAGCGGATGGGTTGCGGCCCGAACCTCAGGTGCGACACGGTGACCGACCCCGATTTCTTGGAGTCGTAGACGAAGTAGCCCTGCGCGTACAGGTCGGTGCTCTCGCCGATGATCTTCACGGAAGCCTTGTTCGCGCCGACGGTGCCGTCCGAGCCGAGCCCGAAGAACATCGCCTGCACTTCGGCGGTCGGTCGCGGATGCCTGAAGGCGCCATCGATCGGCAGGCTGAGGTGCGTCACGTCGTCGTAGATGCCGACGGTGAAGTGCCGCTTGGGCGGCGTCGCGGAAAGCTCCTCGAAGATCGGCTTGACCATCGAGGGCGTCATCTCCTTCGACGACAGACCGTAGCGTCCGCCGATCACGCGCGGCGCAGTGCCGAATGGCGGGTCGTCGCGGTCCATCGCCGCGGCAAGGGCCGCGACGACGCCCAGGTAGAGCGGGTCCCCGACCGCCCCC
>JANMPL010000330.1:0-1831 GCA_031369845.1 Chloroflexota bacterium | reverse complement strand
AGACCGATTACGAGGTGTCGTTCGACGCGATCGTGCGAACGCTGCTCGAGGTCTTCGCTGAGCACGAGAGCGCGTCGGTCCAGCACTCGATCTGGATCATCGGCCGGGCGATCGTCGATCGCCACCCGGAGGTCGCCGAGGTCACCCTGACGTTGCCGAACCTCCACCACTGGCTCGCCGACCTCTCGACATTCGGCCAACCGAACGACCGCGAGATCTTCATCGCCACGACCGAACCGCACGGGCTCATCCAGGCGACTGTCCGTCGCGGCGATTGAGGCGCCGCGCGCTGCCCACGCTTCGCACCGCCCGCGCCGTTGCCTTCGCCGTCGCGATCGTGGTCGTTGGCTCCGCGTGCGGGATCCTGTCGAACGATCCGCCTGCTCAGGCGTGTACGACGAGCAGCGAGGGCACCGCGATCACCGATCCAGCGAACGGATTCGCGCTTTGCCTTCCGCCGAACTGGCGTGACTTGGCGCCTGGCGACGAGGGCTGGGTGGTGGTTCACGGGAAGCACGACCTGAGCACCGAACAGGAAGTCGCGAGCGGCACCATCCAGCACTTTGCCGTGCCACTCGAGCCGCGCGAGGCCGATGTGGCGGTCAACCTCGCCGTCTACGTCCGAGAGCTGCCTGCTGGCACGACGGTTCAGACGCTCGGCGATGAGTACGAGGCGACCCTGACCAAACTGGAAATGGGCGTGCTTCTCGCGACGAGATCCAGATTCCCGCAGGCTCCGCCGTCCGGATCACCGCCGGGCGTCAACGTGGCCCCATCGCGGGGACCTACGTCGACCGTCTCGTCGCGTACACGCTGGCGCCCGGCAATCGCTCATACCACTTTGTGTTTGCTAGCAGTGACGTGACCGGCGACGACTACGCGCCCGTGTTCGAGTCGATCGCCCGTTCGATCCGGTTCCTCGACGTGTCTCCGTGAGCTGGCGCCGACGCTAACTACTCCGATATCGCACGCCGCGCCAAATCACTTCCGTCGCCCGCCGTCGTCCGATTCCGGACTCCGAATCCGGAGGATCGGCCCGGGCGGGAGTGATTGCGCGCGGGGTTCGATTTCGGACGATCGGCCGTCGTGACACGCTAGCTGTCACGGCGGCCCCCGACCATCCGGGGCATGGAATCACGAATCGTCCAGCTCCCGACCAACGAGGTCCACGTCGATGCGGACCGGATCGTCATTGAGCGGCTCGTCGTCCGCGACGCCGGATTGGCCGCATTCCTGGCGGATCGGCCCGTCGATGAGCGGCCGGCCTTTGTGGAACGGGCGCTGAAGATCGGCCTCCTCGCGCTCCAGGACGCTGGCGTCACGGTCAACGTTGACGTCGTCCGGACGGAGTTCGAGAAGCTCCTCCGCCAGTCGGAGCAGGTCAACGTGCGCGCGGCGGAGGCGCTGGACCAGACGCTCCGATCCAACTTCGCCGACGGCGACGGGCGCCTCCCGCGAACCCTCGAGCGGTTCCTGGGTGATAAGGGCGCCCTCCGCGCCTACGTGGGCGAGCTGTTCGACGAGACGAAGCGCGACAGCGCGATCGGGCGGATGAGGACGCTGCTCGGGACGTATTTCGACGGCGACGCGTCGAAGCTCGCGGTCCTCCTCGACCCGACCCGCCAGAACTCCCCGATGCACCAGTTCCGGGTCGAGATCACGCGCGAGTTCGACCGACTGAACGAGCGGCTGACGGCAATCGAGGCCGCGGCAGCCGCCCGAGGCGCCGAACGGGCCAGGTCGTCGGCCAAGGGGGCGGACTTCGAGGATCTCCTCGAGGCGTTGCTTGCCGACCTGGCCCGCGGCTCCGGCGACCTGCTCGATCGGACGG
>JANMPL010000324.1:0-17331 GCA_031369845.1 Chloroflexota bacterium | reverse complement strand
CGATCGCGCCCAACCTGAAGCCGTCCGAGTCGAAGCATGTCCTCGACGCATACAAGATCGGCAAGTCGGACCGCGCCTGGATCAACGCCCTGCGCGGCAAGGATCTCCACAACGGCTCGCTCGTGACGATCGACTACAAGACCGGCGACGTCCTCGCATATGCGGGCAGCGCGGCGTACTACCGCGATGCGATGGCGAGCAAGAAGTTCGACCCGAAGTACGACGCCGCCGGTACAGGGGCGCGCCAGCCCGGATCGGCCTGGAAACCGATCGTGTATGCCACGGCCTTCGACAACCACGTGCTGACGCCGGGCAGCCTCCTGCTCGACATCACGACGGAGTTCAACCGCGGCGAGCACTGGGCGCCGCGCGATGCCGATCAGCTCGAACGTGGGCCGGTCCTCGTCCGAAAGGCACTCCAGTACTCGCTCAACATCCCGGCGATCCGGGCCCTCCAGCGCGTTGGCAACGAGGCCGTTGCGGACAAGGCGGAGGCGCTCGGGATCCGCTTCACTGGCGGCCGCCTGGCGTTCATCCAGTCGGGCCTGGCCGGCGCGATCGGGACCGTCGAAGTCCGACCATTTGACCTGACATCGGCCTACGGGGCCCTCGCCAACGAGGGCTACCGGGTCCCGACACGGATGATCCTCGAGGTTCGGGATCCGAGCGGGGCGATCGTCTACAAAGCCCCTGATCCGACCGCCCCGCGGACGATCAGCGCCGAGGCGGCCTACCTCGTGACCGACATCCTGGCCGGCAACACGGATCCGAAGCAGAACCCGATCTGGTCGGCCGCGCTGGAGATCCACAATGGGCCGCACGGCGAGCATCGCCCGATTGCCGTCAAGACCGGGACCGCGAATGACGCCCGCGACCTCGCGACATACGGCTACCTGGCCCCGCCGGCCGATCCGAAGGCGCCGGGGCTCGTCGTCGGCATCTGGATGGGCAACAGCGATCACTCGATGCCGGCGTCGAGCAAACCGGCGACGTCGCTGACGGCCGCGGCCCCGCTCTGGCGAGCCTTCGTGCGTGACGTCACCGCGGGCACTCCCGTCGCGAATTTCCCAAGACCGGTCGGGGTCATCAGCGCCACGATCGACAAGTGGTCCGGGGGGCGGCCCAGCGGCTGGACGCATGGCACGATCAAGGAGTACTTCATCGACGGGACCCAACCCGGGGCCCGCCACGCGGTCGATCCGGACGGACTTCTCTACACCCACGCGTGCGGCGGCTGGCGCGTGGACCCGCTAAAGGCAGAGCTCGGGCCGCGTGAGTGGGATGGCGCCGTCGCCAACTGGCTCTACCGGGCCCGTCGCGGCGTCGGCGTTGGAGGCAGCCACGACAGCCGGACGGCCTACTTCTGGGGCGAGCGGTCCTGGGGCGGGTCCATCATCGGGGCCTGCACGCGGCCCAAGCCGCCGAACGAGAAACCACCGAAAGAGAAGCCCCCGAAGCCGGGGCCACCCGGCCCACCCGGCCCACCGTCGCCCTGACGGTGACTGGTATCGCCGTCTGGATCGGGAGGGGCGCCGCGCTGGCAGTCGGCGTCGGGCTAGTCGTGGGCCTGCTGGCCCTCGCGTGGGCCGCCGGCCCGGTGCTGGTCCTCATGTTCGTCGCGGTGATCCTCGCCGCGGGCCTGCAGCCGATCATCTCCTGGCTGCGCGGCCACCTTCCGATCGGCCGGGGCGCCGCCATCCTGCTTGTCTACGGCGTCTTTCTCCTGAGCGTGATCGGGATCGTTATCGTCGTCCTGCCATCCGCCATCGCCCAGTTCCAGAACACGCTGGAGGCACTGCCGCCGTTCTTCGAGCGGACTCGGGAATGGGCCGCTGACCTCAAGCCGGCGCCGCTAGCCAGGAGCCTCACCGCGATCATCGATGTGGCCGCGAAGATCGCCCGGCCGGCCCAGCTAGTGCCCGACGGCCAGGAGGTCGTGGCGTTCGGCGTGACTGTCGCGGGGGCGATCATGTCGGTCCTGACGCTACTAACGGTGGTCTACTTCTGGCTCACGGAGCACGCTCGCCTCCAGCGCTACGTTCTCGCGTTCATTCCCCAGCACCGACGGACGCGGGCTCGCGACGTGTGGAACCAGGCCGAGACGCGGCTGGGAATGTGGGTCCGCGGTCAACTGATCCTGATGGGGACGATCGGCGTCGGGACAGCGGTGGCCTACAGCCTCCTCGGCGTGCCGTCGGCGATCCTGCTTGGGCTTATTTCGGCTCTCGCCGAAGCGGTCCCGATCGTCGGGCCCCTGCTGGGCGCGATCCCGGCGATCGTCGTCGCCGCGACGGTATCGCCTGAACTGGCGCTGGCGGTGGCCGGCGTCTACGTCGTCCTCCAGTTCATCGAGGGCAACATCCTCGTTCCGATCGTCATGCGTAACACCGTGGGCATCTCGCCGTTCCTCGTGATCCTCAGCGTCCTCGCCGGGGCGACGGTCGGTGGTTTCCTCGGAGCGCTGTTCGCCGTACCGATCGCGGCGACGGCCGAGATCCTCCTCGAGGGCCTCCAGGCGCGGGAGGTTCCGGTCGCCCAGGGCCCGACGAGCGCGCAGGATCCGGATGGGGAGACGTCCGCGGATGCCGAGCGCGACGCATCCAACTCGCCGGCCGAGCCTGATGTTCGTACCCGCCGGCGCCACCGCCGGGCGGAGAAAGCCCGCGCCGAGTCCGACTGAAGCTGTAATGCTTCTGCAATCCTGATACGGGGACAGGCCGCAGGCGCGATATCTGCCCGATGCGCTACTGGAACGCGCCGTTTTACGCAGGCACGTTCAAGCGAGGGGTCACTTGGTCGAGCATCTGTCGGATCGACCGACGGTAGCAGCTGTCCTGACCGGCCGGCTCGCGGAGATTCTCGACGCGGTCGACGCGGGCGTGACGGTCATCGACGCCGAACTTCGGGTCGTCTACGTCAACCAGGCAGCCGCCAATCTGTGCGGCTGGTCGACGCCGGAGGAGATGCTGGCTGCGTCTGCCGACGAGACGCTGGCCCGGTTCGAGCTGCTCGACGAGTCGGGTGGTCCGGTATCCCCGGCCGTACTGCCCGGGCGGCGCGTGCTCGCCGGCGAGGACCCCGACCCCATGGTTCTCCGCTTCCGGGTGAGGGCGACCGGCGAAGAGCGCTGGTCGATCGTGCGCGCCCGGGCGATCGGGGCCGAATCCGGACGGCGGTTGGCGATCACGACATTCAACGACCTCACGGCGCAGGTCCAGGAGGGTCAGGCCAGGCAGGCAAGTGAGCGGCGGTATCGCGAGATCGTCGAGGCCCTGCCGGTCTTTGCCTGGTTCGCGGATCCGGGCGGCGCGATGGTCGCCGCCAATGCCCGCTGGCTCGAATACACCGGCGCGATGGCCGAGTCCGATTCGCTCGGGAACGTCGAGCAGGTCCACGAGGACGAACGGTCCGACCTCGCCGCCCGTTGGCGTGACGCCCACGAAGCCGTCGAACCCCTTGAGGCGACCGTCCGGCTCCGCCGCCACGACGGGGAATTCCGCTGGCACATCCTGCGCGTGGTTCCGCTGAGGGGCGAGGCCGGCACCCTCCAGGGCTGGATCGGGACGGCGACTGACATCGACGACGAGCGTCGCGCGTCGCTCGCCCTCCTCGAAGCCGAGCGCCAGTTCCGGGACCTGACCGACAGCGCGCCGATGCTCGTCTGGATGGCCGGTCTCAACCGTGACCACACGTTCTTCAACCGGGGCTGGCTCGAGTTCACCGGTCGATCGCTCGATGACCAGGTCGGGAGCGGCTGGATCGAGGCGGTTCATCCGGCCGACGTCGATCGGCGACGGTCGACGCTAGAGGAAGCGTTCGCCAGACAGGATCGGTTCGAGATCGAGTATCGCCTGCGGCGCCATGACGGGGTCTATCGCTGGGTCCTCGACATTGGCGCCCCACGCCGCGGGCTCGACGGCGAGTTTCTCGGGTTCGTGGGCTCCTGTGTCGACATCGAGGAGCGGAAACGAGCCAGTGACATCGCCCGTCTCGTCGCCGACGCCGGGTTGCGCCTCGACGAGACCCGCGACCTCGACGAGACGATCCAGGCTGCCGCTTCGCTGTCGATCCCCGATCTCGCCGACTTCTGCATCGTCGACCTCGTCGAGCCCGATGGCAGCCTCCGTCGGGTCGCGGCCGTCGCGAAGGACAGCGAGCACCAGGCGATCCTCGACAGGATCCGCGACTTCCCCACCGACCCGGCGTCCGCCCGCCCCGCAGCCCGGGCCGTCGGGGAGCGCCGGCCGATCCTCCTGACGGACCTCCAGGATCCGGACGTCCTCCGGCGCAATACCGCGGACAACGAGGCGCTCGCGGCGATCATCCAGGAGATGGAGGCCCGCAGCGCGATCGTCCAGCCGCTCATCGCCCGCGGCGAAACGATCGGGGCGATGTTCTTCGTCGTGGGGCCGGGCCGGGAATACGGTCCGGCCGAGATCGAGATCACCACGGAGCTGGCACGTCGCGTCGCCCTCGCGATCTCGAACGGCCAGGTTCATGCAGCCGAACAGATCGCGCGCCGCTCGGCTGAGGCGTCGGCCGAGCGAATTACGCGGCTGCAGCGCGTCACTCGAGGCCTGGCGGGTGCGATGACGCGCGATGCCGTCGCCACGCTCGTCGTCCGCGAGGGACGCGCGGCGCTCGATGCCAGCGGGGCACTCGTCGCGCTGAGCCAGGAGGACGCCCTGTTCATCGTCGCGAGCGATGGCTACGACGAGGCGACGGTTGCGTCGTATGCGGGCACGCCGATGTCCTCGTCCAATCCATTGGCTCGTGCAGCCCGCGAGGCGATCCCGATCTGGCTGCCTGACATCCGTGCGGCGGAGGCGGACGACGATCGGACCCGAACGGTCTTCAAGCAGACTGCGAACCGGTCGCTGTGCGCGGTTCCCCTGATCGCGGACGGCATCACGTTCGGGGTGATCGGCCTGTCGTTCGCCGAGTCCCGGCCGTTCGACGAGGATGATCGGGCGCTCATCGGCGCGTACGCCGACCTCTGCGCGCAGGCCCTCGCCCGGGTCGCCCTGACGAGCATCCGCGAACGACTGGTCACGGATCTTGAGTCGCAGCGGGCACGGCTGGAGGCGCTCCTCCAACAGCTGCCGGAAGGACTCATGATCGCCGAGGCCCCGAGCGGCCGGATCGTCCTGGCCAACGAGCGGACCGAGGAGATTCTCCGGATCCCGGCCTCTCAGCTCCATCACACCGCCGGTGGCGAGGCCTATCAGGGATTCGACGCGGACGGGCGCGAGCTGCTGCCGGAGGACTGGCCGCTTGCCCGGGCGGTCCGCGGCGAGACCGTCGGCTATACGGAGATCGAATTGGTCCGCGCCGACGGGACGCGGACGTGGGTGGCGAAGCGAGCCGGCCCCGTCTTCGACCGGGAGGGCAGGGTTGTTGCCGGCGTCGCCACGATCATCGACGTCGCCGACGCGCGCCGGGCACGCGAGAACCGCCAGTTCCTCGCGAATGCCACGGAGGTCCTCGGGTCGTCGCTCGACTACGAGGAGACGATCCGCCAGGTAGCCGAGCTCTCCGTCCCGAAGATCGGCGACTGGTGCGCCGTCGACATCATCGACGAGGCAGGAGTCCCCCGCCGGATCGCCGCCGCCCATCCCGACGCGGACATGATCGCGTTCGCCCGCGAGCTCCAGGATCGCTATCCCCCCGATCCGGATTCGCCACGAGGGCTCCCGTTCGTCATGCGGACCGGCCAGTCCGACATGATGTCCGACATACCGCCGGAGCTGATCGAGGCCGCCGCCAAGGATGCCGATCACCTCGAGATCCTCAGGGCGCTCCGTCTCCAGTCCTACATGTGCGTTCCCATCGTCGCGGGAGGCCAGATCCTCGGCGCGATGACATTCGTCGGGGCCGAATCCGGCCGGCACTACACCGCCGACGACCTGGCGTTCGCCGAGGCCCTCGCGGCGCGGGCCGCGTCCGCGATCTCGAACGCCCGCTCGTTCCGAGAGGCGCTCCGCTACAAGCGCGTCCTCGACGCCACCCTCGATACGGTCGTGATGTTCGATCCGGTGACACTGCGCCTGTCGTACGCCAACCGCGGCGCCATTGACCAGCTCGGCTACAGCGAGGATGAGTTGCTGGCCACGGACGCAACGACGCTCATCGAGGACCTCGGCGCGATCGGGATCCGCGGGCTCGTCAGCCCCCTCGTCAGCGGCATTCTCGACGCGCATACCACGACGCTCTCCTTCCGCCACCGCGACGGCCACTCGATCCCCGTCGAGGTGCTCCTCCAGCATGTGGCACCCCCGGGCGAGGACGGGCGGATCGTGGCCGTGGCTCGCGATATCGCCGACAGGATCGAAGCCCAGGCGAACCTCCGGCGCGTTGCCGAGTCCGAACATGCCCGAGCCGCCGAGCTGAACGCGGTCATTCGAGCGATGGGCGACGGCATCTTCGTGTGCACCGGCGACGGGCAGATCCGCCTCTCCAACCCGGCTGCCGAGGACGTCTTCCCCGACGTGGAGGAGACCACCTACGCCGACATCCTCGCCCAGCTCGACGATCCCGAGCGGACGGCGCCGGCCCTCGGTACGAATGGCGGGCCAACCGAGCTACGGGCTCGCGGCAGCGACGACCGCTGGATCGAGTTGAGCACCTACTTGGTCGCCCGGGGTGACGGCGAGGAGGGCGATCAGGACGAGACCATCGTGATGCTCCGCGACATCACCGCGAACCGTCACGCACAGGCGATCAGGGACACGTTCATCGGAGTCCTCTCGCACGAGCTGCGAACGCCGGTCACCACGATTTTCGCGGGCTCGAAGGTGCTGGCGCGCGGCGACGATCATCTGTCACCGGAGACCCGCCAGGAGATCTTCTCGGACATCGTCGTCGAATCGGAGCGACTGCACCGCCTCGTCGAGGACGTGATCGCGATGACCCGCTTCGGCGAGGACGAGGGTGAGGTCGGGACGGAGCCGGTTCTGATCCAGAGGGTCCTGCCCGTCGTGATCCGCTCCGAAGAGCTGCGCTGGCCGGGGGTCAACTTCGTCACGGACGTGCCGCCTGGCGTCCCGACCGTCGTCGCCGATCCGACCTACGTCGAGCAGGTGGTCCGCAACCTCCTGTCGAACGCGGCGAAGTACGGCGGGATCGGGACCACGGTCCGGATCTCGGTGGAGGCCGGGGACGGGGAGATCATCGTCACGATCGCCGACAACGGACCCGGCTTCCCCGAGGACGAGGCGGAACGGCTCTTCGAGCTCTTCTTCCGCTCGGCGCGTACGTCGACGTCCGCGGCGGGAGCGGGCATCGGCCTCTTCGTCTGCGCCCGCTTGATCAAGGCGATGGGCGGACGGATCTGGGCTGTGGCGCGCCCGGGCGGCGGTGCCGACTTCTCGTTCTCGCTCAGGATCATGGACGAGGAACCCTGAGCCGGGCCCCAGTCAGGTCCAGCGTCAGATCCAGCCCCGCCAGCGCGACACCCGGAGGATCGCGATGGCGAGGGCCACCATCACGGCGATGACGACCCAGAAGTTGGTCGGCTGGTCGAAGAACGGCAGCTTGAAGTTCATGCCCATGACCCCTGCCAGGACAATCGCAGGCAGGGCGACCGCCGAGATCAGCGTGAGCGTCTTCATGACATCGTTCGAGCGCTGGGCGCTCCGGCCGAGGTAGATGTCGAACGAGCCGACGAGCAGGTCGCGCGTCTTGTCGACGCCGTCGATGGCCCGCTCGAGGCGGTCGATCGTTCCGGGCCAGGCCCGGACGAGATCCTCGTGGACCTCGAAGTCGGGGCGGACGATCGGCGACAGCGCGTCGCGGTTTGGCGTGAGTGCCCGGCGGACGATCGCGATCCGGTGCCGTAGCGCGACTACAGCCGACAGGAAGTCGCCGCCACCCCGCAGCTTGAGCGCGACCTGGTCGAGGGCCTCGATTGCGCGCTCGATGCGGTCGATCTCGCGGAAATAGGTGAGCAGGACCGCGTCGACGAGCCCCGTCATGAAGGCACCGGCGTCGAGCTGTCCGAGGCCGCTCTCATCCCCGAGTTGTTCCTTGAAATCCTCGATGGCGCTGAGCGGGCCGTCGTGGACGGTGACCACGAGGTTGCGGCCGACGAGCACGTCGAGCTCGCGCCGAGCGACCTCCTCACCCTCGCGCTCGAGGGCTCCCAGGGTGATGAGGATCCGGTCGGGAAAGCGGAGGAGTCGAGCGCGACCGCGGTCCGCGCTGAGCTGGCGGACGAGCCGTGGTTGGAGCTCCAGCGCGTCGGCAAGGGTCTGGAGATCCGTGTCGGTGCGCTCGTCCAGGTCGACCCAGAGCAGGCGCTTGTCGTCGATGCGCCCGACTTCCTCGCGCGTCAGATCGACGTCGCGGTCATCGTCACGCGCGTCGTACAGGCGGGCGTGGAGCGTCATCGGACGAAGGCGAGAATCCCCGCGACGACGAGCGCCACGAACGAAATCGCGTATTCGATGACCCGCATCGACCCGTCTTCGAGGTCCGACTGGTCCGCCTGGTTTGCCTGGATGGCCTGCTGCCGGATCATCAGAGGCTCCGCTCCGTCGGTGGTATGGCCGACGCCGCGCCGGTGTGGTGGTGCGGCGTCGATGTCAGCGGAGCATGGCGGCCGGCCGCTCCCATCCGCACGCGTTCCGCCGCCCGTCCCCTAACACACTCGTGTCACGGAGCTACGAACGGTGCGTCCGCGCACCTGTTAGCTGACTGCAACGCTGGTCGTAGAGGAGGCGGTACGGGCGTTGCCACCAGCTGCCTAGTGTCAAAGGAGGCCTCTTCATCGGCCAGCATTCAGGCCCAGACCAACCAGCGCCGGCACCCCGTCGGCTGACGCAATGGAGGAGATTCCATGTTCAAACGACTTTTGCTAGCCCTGGCGATGGTCGCCGCCCTCGCGGCGTGCAACACGCCCGCCGGGACGACGAATCCGGTGAACCCGACGGCCAGCCCGGCGGCGCCGGGCCTCGAGAGCCCGTCCGACTCGGGCACCGAGTCGATGGAGCCGAGCGTGGAGCCGAGCGCCGAACCGTCGGCCTCCTGACGCGGCACAGCTCTTGGAGACGACCCCCGGCCTGATGGTCTGGGGGTCGTTGCACGTGCTGGGGCATTCGGCCGTGTCCTGGGCCCCCTCAGGGCTTCAGCAGGCGTGTCTCCACGATCGAGCGCAGGAACAGGAGATGCTCGATCTGACGGACCGTCCAGCCGCTACTGACGGCCGGCAAACCGCTCAGGTGGGCCGTGAGATTCGAGGCTTCGGCCACAGACAGACCGCACAGCTGGAGGCGCCTTGTCGTCGCGGCGACCGGTAGGTCGCGGCGACCCCGCTCAAGGTCGTCGCGCCGGTGTGACAGCGACCCCATCAAGCGAGGCGTTCCCGTGCGGCGGGTGGCGAGCGTTCAACCATGGGGACCACCATGGAACGACTCGGACGCTGGATGTGAGGATGGAATTTGACCCAAGCGGCGGTTCCGACCGAGCGCCTGGGCGGCGCTAGTCCGCCCTGATGCCGACGGGCTGACAGGCCATTGATACGCGAATCGGCGTCGGCGTTGCCGAGTCGGAAGTGGCTGAGCGCAAGAGTGCTGAGGTCATCCGGCCTGGGTGACAAGCAAACACGCAACAAGGGATGGAGGTTTCCGAATGGGAATCATTGCATGGCTCGTGCTCGGCGCGATTGCAGGCTACCTGGCCGGTTTCCTCGTCAGGGGTGACGAGGGACTCGGAGTCATCGGTCACATCGTGCTCGGCATCGTCGGCGCGCTCGTCGGCGGTTTCCTCGCGAGCGTCCTGTTCAAGACGGATGCGATCAATGGCGCGCTCGACATCGGCTCGATCGTGGTCGCCACGATCGGCGCGGTCATCACGGTCGTGGTGGTCAGCGCGGTGACCGGCCGCTCCCGTTCGGGTCGCGGCGCAATCTGACCCATCTGCCGGCAGGTGCCGGCGACTAGCCCAGGAAACGCCCACCGACCATCGGTGGGCGTTCCGATTCAAAGTGAAGGAGACCGATCGAATGTCCCAGATCATCGAAACCGTCGACGTCGACGTCCCGGTCCGGACCGCCTATGACCAGTGGACCCAGTTCGAGAGCTTCCCGATGTTCATGGAGGGCGTCGAACGGGTGGAACAGCTCGACGATACGACGCTCCACTGGACGGCCGAGATCGCCGGTCAGAAGCGCACCTGGAAGGCGAAGATCACCGAGCAGATCCCGGACCAGCGGATCGCCTGGACCTCGATCGACGGGGCCAAGAACGCCGGGGTCGTGACCTTCCATCGGCTCGCCGACAACAAGATCCGAGTCACGCTCCAGCTCGACGTGGATCCCGAGGGTCCCGTCGAGAACATCGGTGACGCCTTGGGATTCGTCCAGCGGCGCGCCAAGGGCGACATGAAGCGCTTCAAGGAGTTCATTGAGTCGCGCGGGTCCGATACGGGCGCGTGGCGCGGGACAGTGGATCAGTCGACGCGCAACTGATCCTCGCTCGAACCTTGGAGTCGACCCGGCGGACCGAGGCGTCCGCCGGGTCGCCATTTGCTGCCGACTGCCGCCCGACTGCAACACCGCCCCCGCCGAGGCTGGCGACGCTCGCCTGCGTCTACCGCTAGGCTCAACACATGACTGACATCTACATCGATCCGTCGGTGGCGAGCATGCCCGACGCCGCTAACCACCTGGTTCACCTGATCGACTCCGGCCACCCAGTGACCTTCGTTGGCGCTTGCCCCGCGCCGGTCGCGGCGGCCCTGCCTGACGCGGTTCTCGTGGACACCATGCCCGATCGCGTCGCGTCGGGCTCGTGGTACGTGAGCTCCGATCCGGAGATGTGCGGCGATCGCCGGGCCGGCCTCCAGACGCTGCTCGTGGGGCCGCGCCTCGCGCCGTCGCCGCGACCAGGACCCCGCTGCGACGCCGAGGCTCGCGACCTGGCCTCGGCCGTCCTGGAGATCCTCCGTCGCGACGTGATGGGCTGACGCTGCGCAGGCGACGGCACGCGGCTGCAAGCCTGCGGAGGACCGGCGTGACATAACCGACACCGGCTGCGACGCAGACTACTGCTGGGCTCCCGACCACTGGGGGTCCGGGAGCCCTCTTACGTTCCTGGGCTTCCGGTCCTGGTGGCGGGGCCCTTTTTTTCAGCGCTCGATCCCGGATCCGACCTACCACACGGCGCGTGCAATGCCGTTGCAATGCGCAGCGGCTCGGACGGAAGAAGAAATGGGTCCGCCCGACCATACGCTTCGTGCAATTCCCGGGCGTATCACGAGTGCGCTTGGGTCGAAGAAGCCCTTACCTCGAGTGGGAGCGCTTGTGACGGGGCGTTTCCCAACCCGATCCTCGCGGACGCCCGGAGCCCCCTCCTCCGGGCGTTCCGCGCGTCCTGGGCCAAGAAGCCTGGCCCGGACTGCGCCGAACATGGCGACGCGGCCGCCGTTCCGGAAGTGCCCGGAATGAACGGCCGCGTCGGAGCGGCGGGAGTTGTTCTGTCAGGCGCCGCGCATCAGCTCGAGCGGCGGGTGTTGGTCCGGCCGCCGTAACGGTCGAGGAGCGTGAAGCCCATCGCCGTGGCCGGGATCAGCGCGAGCGCCACGAGGATCCGGTTCGCCCCACCGACCAGCATGCCGATAGCGAGCCCGAGCGAGAGTGAGGCGCCCACGGCGAGCATCTCGTCGGAACCGGCTTCCATCCGCCTGGCCGCCTCCTCGACTGCGCCGCGTGTGGTCGCGGCCGCCTCAGGCAAGCGCGAGGCGACAGCGCTCGCCCGGTCGGCGACCTCCGTTGCGACATCGCGCGTGGTTGCCGCGATGTCGCGAGCGGTCGATTCGGTTTCCGAGCTCGCACGGCTCGTGGTCTGGTTCGCTGCCATGGGACCTTCCTCCTGATGAAATCCGATTGTGTGCCCGTGACAGTACGGGGGCGGTCGCAGCACGCGTTCGTGCGCCCGTTGCGTGGCAGTTGCAGGCATGTGTCAGCCGCGCGACTGCAAGCGTGCTGACACCCCCTGCTCCGTGCCTTCACCCGCTGCGCAACGAACGAGGGCGTAGGTTCAGACGCAACGGGACGGTTTCGTCCCAGCGAATGACGGGAGGACCGACATGGGCTACGAAGACGCCAAGGCTGACGTCAAGAAGACGATGCGTGAGGCCGACGAGAAGGCCAAGGAGACGTGGCGCCGCGCCGATGGCGAGGAGAGCGTCTCCGACAAGGTCGCCAACCTCGGCGACGACATCCGCAACGAACTCGGCAACGCCGGCGACAACGTTCGCCGTGGGGCCGACGACCTCCACACGGACGTCAAGGACAAGCCTCGCTGAATTCGGCTTCCGACGGGTGAATCGATGCCGCCCGCCGGAACCCGGCGGGCGGCTTCTTCGCGGCCGTTCGCCATTTGCCTAGCCGGACTTCCGGACGCGGTCTGCGTCGTCGCGCAATCGTTGCCGGAGGAGGTTGGTGACTGCCCGGTCCTCATCGGGCGTGGTCCCCGCCGGAGGTTCGTCAGTGTCCTCGGCGGCGCGGAGAAGGGCACCGCCCAATCGCCCGTCGAGATACGCCTCGACGACAATCGGATGGACGTAGGCTTGGCGGCAGACGGCCGCAGTGTTGCCGAGAGCGTCGGCCGTCTCGCGCATTGCACCCAGGACGTTCCGGCGCCCCTCCGCGTCGGTCGTGGGCGCGCCGAGTGCGCGCAGCGCGCGGAACGCGAGGACGGTGCCGGCCCATGTCCGGAAGTCCTTCGCGGTGACATCGGGCGCGATGTCACGGAGATAGTCATTCACGTCATCCGACCGCACGTCCACGATCTCGCCCTCCTCGTCCACGTGCTGGAACAGCTCCTGGCCGGGCAGATCACGGCAGCGGCGGACGACGGCCGCCAGGCGGCGGTCGCGGAGGCTCACTTCGTGCTGCTGGCCCGACTTGCCGCGGAATCGGAATCGGACCGACGACCCGCGGACGGTCGCGTGACGGTTGCGCAGCGTCGTCAGCCCGAACGAACGATTGAGCCGCGCATACTCGTCGTTGCCGACGCGGATGAGCGTCAGCTCGAGGAGCCGGACGACGGCCGCGAGGACCTTCTCGCGTGACATCTGCGGTCGAGCCAGGTCCTTGTCGACACGCTTGCGGATGGCGGGCAGTGCCTTGGCAAAGGCGAGGAGCCGCTCGTACTTCGCAGCATCGCGTCGGCGGCGGTAACGGGCGTGATAGCGGTACTGCTTCCGACCACGGGCGTCCCGACCGGTGGCCTGGAGGTGGCCGGTGGCAACGGGGCAGATCCAGACGTCGGTCCAGGCCGGCGGAATCGCGAGCTTCCGGATCCGGTCGAGCATCTCGGGGTCGCGAATCGGCCGGCCGTTCGGGCGGCGATAGGAGAAGCCCCGGCCGGAGCGCCGGCGGCGGATGCCTGGGTCCCGGTCGGTCGAGTGGCGCAGCCCGGGAGCGGTGGTCGAGGCGTCAGTCACGAGCGGAGAATGGGGGTGATGGCGTGTCGCAGCAAGTGGTCCACGCCGCGGTCGGGTCGCAGACGTCTTGCAGCCGTCGGTCTTGCAGCCGTCGCTCTTGCGGCCACCCGTCACGATCGTCACGCTGCCGTAGCGCAGACGAGCCCTCGACGGGGACCGATTGGATGATCGGCCCCGGATACTCCGGCCGCCGGGCGCGCGCCCGGACCGACCCAGCGGCCCGGCTGCTCAGCACCGACAGGAGCTATCGATGACCGACGAGCGTCCCGGCGAGGAGCGTCCCGGCGAGGAGTCCCCGCGCGACCAGGCGCCCGATCCGAGCGACGAGGCCGAACCTGGGGACGTGGAAATGCCCTCGGTCGCGGAAGAGCCGCCTCCCGCTGACGCAGCGGCGACCGCGGAGGTGGGCGATGTGCCTGGCCCCGACGATGTCGTCTTCGCCCGGGGCGTCTCTCGCGCATTCGACGGTCGCAACGTGGTCAGGGATATCGACCTCATCGTCAAACGGGGCACGATCCTCGGGGTCATCGGGCCGTCCGGATCCGGCAAGACAACGACCATCCGAATGATCACCGGCGCGCTGCGGCCGACGACGGGCGAGATCACCGTCCTGGGCGAGCGGCCGACGAGCTTCCGTCGGTCCACCAGGGAGCGGATCGGCTACATGCCCCAGCTGTTCACGCTCTATCCGGACCTGAGCGGCCGCGAGAACGTCGACTTCGTTGCGAGCCTCTTTGGCCTGCTCTGGCCCCGGCGCCGGCGCCGGATCAAGGAGGTCCTGAAGCTGCTCGACCTGTGGGACGCCCGGAACCGACGCGCGAGCCGCCTGTCCGGCGGCATGCAGCGACGCCTCGAGCTCGCCTGTGCGCTCGTCCACGACCCGGCTCTCCTGATCCTCGACGAGCCGACAGCCGGCATCGATCCCCTCCTCCGAGTGAGGGTCTGGGAGGAGCTCCATCGCCTGCGTGACGAGGGGCGAACGCTGCTCGTCACGACCCAGTACGTCAACGAAGCGGAGGAGTGCGACCAGGTGGCGCTCATCGTGAATGGACGCGTGATCGCGGTGGCCCCGCCGGAGGAGCTCCGACAGACGGCACTCGGTGGTGACGCGATCGAGATCGAGACGGCCGGCCTCTTCGACGTGTCCGTCCTCGAGAGTGTGCCGGGGGTGCTCCAGGTCGAGCAGGTTGGTCCGCGCCAGCTCCGCGTCAGGGTCGAGGACGCCGCGACCGGGCTGCCGACCGTCGTCGACGCCGTCGGGAGGGCGGGTGGCGAAGTGACGTCGGCCCGTGAGATCCGCCTCAGCTTCGACGAGATCTTCGCCGAGCTGGTCGCGAGGGCGACTGTCGGCGATGACGGAACCGGGGGCCCGGCAGTCTCATCGGAGATCGTGGCGTGAGGGTCCTCAAGACGCTAACGCGGATCCTGGCATTCGTCGGCAAGGAGCTGGTCGAGGTCATTCGCCGCCCAGGCGCATTGCTGAGCCTGATCCTCGGGCCGTTCCTGATCATGGCGATCTTCGGTCTCGGCTACAGCGGCTACCGCCGCCCTCTGACGACGGTGATCGTCGTTCCAGAGGGTTCCGGGCTGCCGACGGACCTCCAGTCGTATTCCGAGATCTCGGGGGCGGGGCTCGACATCGTCGAGGTCACCACGGATGAAGCTTCGGCGGACGCCCGGCTCCGCAACGGGGCGATCGACGTCGAGCTCGTCGCCCCCGCCGACGCCGAGAACAACTTCCGCGCAGGCCACCAGTCGGTCATCAAGGTCCGGGTGAACGTCACTGATCCGGTCGACCAGAACTACGCCGTGTTCATGGGCCGGGGGCTCCAGAGCGAGGTGAACCGGATCATCGTCGAGCGGATCGCCGAGGAGGGCCAGACGTACGCCCTGAGTCAGGGCGCCGCAGAAGCCGCCCAGATCCCGCCCGAGGTCGTCGCCGCTCCGACGAAGGCAGAGGTGGAGAACATCGCGCCCTCGAAACCGGGCGTCGTCCAGTTCTTCGGGACCGCCGTGCTCGCACTCATCCTCCAACACATGGCGGCGACGCTGGTGGCCCTGTCCGTGGTGCGTGAGCGGACGACCGGCCTGTTCGAGCTGTTCCGCGTCTCGCCGATCACCACGGTGGAGCTGATCGTCGGCAAGTTGTTGGCGTTCGGCCTCTTCAGCGCCGCGATCGCGATGGGGACGCTGTTGCTGCTCGTCGGGGCCTTCCGCGTGCCGATGCTCGGAGATCCGACCCTGCTCGCGGGGATCGTCGGCCTCCTGGTGCTCGCCTCGCTGGGGCTAGGGCTGCTGATCGCCGCCGTCTCCGATTCCGAGCGTCAGGCCGTACAGCTCTCGCTGCTCCTGCTGCTCGCGTCGGTCTTCTTCTCCGGGTTCGTCCTGGGTACCGACGAGTTCAGTGAGCCGGTCCGCTCCCTGACGGGCATCCTGCCGGTCACCCACGGGATCCGGCTCATCGGCGACGTCATGCTCCGCGGCGCGATCGCCGATCCGTCGCCGGTCGGTGCGCTTGGGGCACTTGCCGCCGGGTTCATCGGTATCTCCTGGGTGCTGCTCCGCCGGGCGATGCGAAGCGCCTGAATCGAAGCCTGAGTCGAGGCGTCAGCGCTAAGAGGCGGACCCCGACCCGGATCGGCGAGTCGCCATTTCAACGACGCGACCCACGGTGTTGCCGGGATCGGCGGTTTCGCCCGTCCCGTTGGCGTCGTCGCGCTCGCCAGCGTCGCCGACACCAAGCACCCGTTCGTAGAGGGCCTCGTAGCCGTCGGCCATCCTCGTAGCCGAGAAGCGGTCGAGGACCGACTTGCGGATCGCCTTCCGATCGAGCTCCTCAACCTGCGGCATCAGGAATGCCAGCTGCGTAACGTCGTCGCCGAAGAAGCCGTCGACGCCGTCGCGGATGATCTCGGCAAGGCCGCCGACGCGCCGGGCGAGGATCGGTGTGCCACAGGCGAGCGCTTCAATCGCGACAAGCCCGAACGGCTCCGGCCAGGAGCCCGGCATCAGCACCGCGTAGCTCGACGAAAGGAGTCGATCGCGGTCGGTGCCGGACAGCTCGCCGAGAAACTCGACGCTCGAGCCGGCGGCCTTGAGGGCCGGCTGGAAAACGTCATCGTTGTAAGCGCGTTCCGAGGGTGTCGTGCCAATCTTGGCGGCGATCCGAAGTCGGCGACCGCTCAACTTGGCGATCTCCATGGCCTCCACGATCCCCTTCTCCGGGTTGACCCGCCCGACGAAACAGAGATCGTCGGATGACCGCCGCCGCTCGAATGGAGCGCCCGAAAGGTCAAGCCCGTTGTGGACGACGTACCAGTCGAGACGGGGATGGGTCCGAGCCTGCGACTCGCTGATCGCCACGAGCTTTACGTCAGTCGGCGCGCCCAGCACATCCGCCGCCCACGGCAGGTCAAGGCGACCGTGGAACGTGGCGACCACCGGCACTCGCGCAGCCCGTCCCAGGATCATGCTCGACCACTCGAGATGGCTATGAATGAGATCGAAGTCGTTCTGGTGGTCGAGCACCGTCAGCATCGTCGAAAGGATGAATCCGGACGGATCGTCGCCGAAGCCGGCGGGCCGGAGCGACTGGGACACGGTCGGCACGAGCCGGCCGGGGACCTCGGAGTCGCCCGAAGCGAACGTCGTGACCTCGTGGCCACGTCGGACCAGTTCGACGATGAGCTCATGCACGACGCGCTCGGTGCCGCCGTACATCTCGGGCGGGACGCGCTCGATCGGTGGTGCGACCTGAGCGATACGCAGGGATCTTGTCATTGCCTGACCTTTGGGACTGATCACAGTAACAGCCGGGCGGGGCCGGGGGGCCCCCGGGCCCGGCCCGCCAGGGGGCGGATGGTGGGGCCGGCCGGCGACGCCCCC
>JANMPL010000318.1:0-14680 GCA_031369845.1 Chloroflexota bacterium | reverse complement strand
GTCGTACTGGGCGCCGACGCCGGCGAGGAACTTGCGCTCGGCCTCGGGAATGCCAAGCCGCTCGAATGTCGCCTTGATCTGGTCAGGAACGTCGTCCCACGACTTCTCTTCGCGCTCGGAAGGCTTGCGGTAGTAGACGATGTTCCCGAAGTCGATCTTCGAGAGGTCGCCGCCCCAGTTCGGCATGGGACGCTTCAGGAAGTGCTCATAGGCGCGCAGACGGAACTGGAGCATCCAGTCCGGCTCGTTCTTGAAGCGGCTGATCTCCTCGACCGTCTGGAGCGTCAGGCCGCGCTTCGTCTCGGCGAGGTAGACGATATCGTCGTGGAAGGCGAATTCTTCGCGACGGTCGGTGACGAGCTCGCGAGTCGCTGTCATTGGTTCTCCGCTTGCGTGGCGCCCAGTCCGCGCGGCGCTCGATTTCTGTAATCCCGAGTGTCATTATCGGAATTAACCGACGAACCGTCAACGACCCGCCCGTACCCCTCCCTCGCGCGTGGGCACAGCTAGACGCCGCGCCGGATGACCGGCGCGGCGTACGTCAGGGAGAGAGGCCTAATCAGACGGAGCGAGCGCCCTCGGGCACCTCGCCGGGCCCGACCGGGACGCCGTCTTCGAGGTCGGACATGCCGTTCGAGCTGGAATACGGATCGCTCGTCATCGACGAGCGGCTAGCAGTCGGGGAATCCGCGAGGAGGCTGCCGAGATCCTTCTCGTCGTCGTAGCGGACGAGGTCATTGCTCTCGCCATTCATCCGGGCCTTCAGATCGTTGACAGCGTGTCGGATTCGGGGACCCGTGACCGGCGAGGTGATCAGCCACCATGCGGCCGCGATCGCCGCACCGATTGCCACAAGACCGGCGATCGGGAGGATCGGGTTCGGGCGCGTGCGGTTCGGCAGCCGATCGCTGATCTGCTTCGGGAGCTCGATCTTCGACAGATCGATGTCGGGGAGGTCGCTCCTCTTCGGCATCCGCATGTCGCGGGCGGCGTTGACGATGTCCTCGCGGTTCATGTCGCGAAGGCCGTCGGGCCATTTGAACTCCGGAAGCTTGACCTCCGGAAGGCTGATCTCAGGCATCGTGTATCTCCTTGACGGTTTGATTCATGAGATCGTCGTCGGCGCAGCGTCACAGCCCGACCGGCCGCCGTCGGGGCGGGATTGCAGGGGCATCGCAGTCGGACGAGGTGGACATGGCCACGAGGACGAGCGCCGGAATCCTACTCTACCGTCGGCGCGATGGCCGCCTGGAGCTCCTTCTCGCCCATCCGGGCGGGCCGTTCTTCACCCGACGCGACGAGGGCTACTGGACGATCCCGAAGGGCGAGGTCGACCCGAACGAGGAGCTGCTCGCGGTCGCCCGACGGGAATTCGAGGAGGAGACGGGTCACGCGGCTCCCGCCGGCGATCCGATGCCTCTCGGGAGCATCGTCCAGAAGGGCGGCAAGATCGTCCACGCCTGGGCCCTCGAAGGCGACCTCGATCCGGCGACCTCGGTAAGCAACACGTTCGAGATGACGTGGCCGCCGGGGTCCGGACGGCGCGAGTCTTTCCCGGAGATCGATAGAGTGGCGTGGTTCGATCCCGCGGAGGCGCGGCGGCGGGTCAAGCCGACGCAGATACCCCTGATCGATCGACTTGAACAGGGGCTCGCGCTATCCCTGGGACCAGCGTGGCCTTCTAGCTTCTCTCCGGAATGAGAGAAGAACACACGATCAGACATAGTAGTACTTGTTAGGCACATCAGTTGACTTCATGAGCTACTGTGAATGGTGTCGAGATCGGTCGCTCGTCACACTCGAATCGAGGTTTGGGCAGGCAGATGCGTCGAAGGCGATCCACCGAATCCCAAATGTGGAGTTTGTCCGCGTTCCGGGGCACAAGAGCGGTTTGGTCGCTCTGCTTTGCTGCGGTCATATCGCTTTCGGTCGCTGGCCCAGTGTCTGCTGATCTCGGCCCTTGCCATCAGGGCGGCCAAGCAAATTTGCACCAGAAGGGCGACGAGTCACATAGCAACATCTACGGCATCTACGCGGAGATAGTTACTCGGAATCCCAATCTATGCGATCAGCCGCCAGTTCCCTTTCCCGGATCGGCATCGACCGGCTACGTCATGGTCTGGCTTCCCCAGGGAGCTGGCGACGCCTTCGACAACTGGCTTCAAATCGGCTACGTCGAAGTCCCGGAAGCGATGGGAACCAGCCCTCACTTCTACCTTCAATACAGCGACGGCCTCAATGTGGTGTCAGACGATGTTCAGTGCACGGTCGCTGACCCTTGCACGAATGCGGGTGTCGGGACTAGGTATCGCTATGTGATCAAGCGCCTTTCAAGGCCTGAGGGTCCGTACTGGCATTCCTACGTTCTTCGCGATTCCGACGGCTCGACCGCTTGGAATGGAATTGACGCGGCCGTAGCAGACCTTCGGTTCACCCCCAGCATCCTTCAGTACGCCTCAGAAGCCGTCGACCGAGGTGATCAGTCGGGCGGGTCAAACGCGGCAAGAATGCGGGTTGATACGTTGCGCTGGTACGAAGGTTCCGCCTTAACCGTTAGGACTCCGGATATTCAAGGCACCGAGAGGACTTGCGATCTCTGCGGCGGCGCAGGCCCGTGCAACATCAACTGGATCAACGGTTCGACGTTTGAGGTTTGGACCGATGGCTTCTAGCCGACCTGCGCGTCTGTTCCCGATCACGACCGTGCTCATCGTCGCAATCGGTATCCTCGCAATCATGCTTGGCACGGGCCTCGCGAGGCCGTCGGCGGAGCCGTCGCCCACGATCATTGAAAGCACCGCTCCTGCGACTCCCGCCGAGGTGACTGCGGGCGTTCTCCTGCCGCTTCCACTTGAACTCAAGGGTCTCGCTATCGACCCACCCCCGGCCATCAGGCCGGCCGATGTGGCGACAGCTTTCGGACTGGGCTCCTCAGCACGGGTCGCATTCATGAGAGTCTCCGGCCGGGCCGGAGCCTCTGATCGACTCGCCTTCGGCGGCGGCACGGATGTATGGGTCATTCTCGAAACAGATCGCACGATTCCCATCCTCGGACCAGAGGCGAATCCCCATACGCCGGCCGCGACGTACTGTTGGTCGTTCGTCGAAGTCGACATGACACCAATCGATGGGATTTGCGTGTCCTACGGCGATGCTGAATCGGTTCCGAAGCTACCGTGAAGGGTAGGTAGCGAGCCACAGCGACCACAGCTACCGACAGACGTGACGGCGGTTTCGGTCGCCGATACCTGACGGAACCTGGCAGCAATGCTCCCCTATCATCCCGGCGTGCCCCCCACCCTGACGATCGCGCCCGAGGTCGCCCGGCGCTTCCTCGCGATCCGCCATTTCCTCGCGCCGACCCGCTCCCTGCCCGCCGAGCCGGCGAGCGTGATGACCGTCGTCGACCGGATCGGGTCACTCCAGTTCGATCCGCTCGAGGTCGCGGGGCGGAATCATGACCTGGTGCTCCTCGCCCGGATCGCCGGCTATCGGCGCGAATGGACGGACGCCCTCCTGTACGAGGAGCGGGCCCTGTTCGAGGCGTACAACAAGGGCCTCTCGCTGCTGCCGACGAGCGAGCTGCCCTGGTATCGACTGACCTGGGATCGCAACGCGGCCGAGCTCGGCAAGTCGACGTTCGTCGAGCATCGCGACCTGGTCGACGAGATGCTCGACCGGATCCGTCGGACCGGGCCGATGTCGTCAACCGACGTCGAGCCGCGTGCGGCGATCGACTGGTACTGGCGGCCAACGAACCAGGTCCGGGCCGTCCTCGAGGCGCTGGCCCAAGCCGGGGTCCTCGGCCTGGCCCGGCGCGACGGCAATCGTCGCGTCTACGATCTCGCGGAGCGCCTCTTTCCGCCGGACCTCTTGGCCGACCGCTCCAGGACGGTCCGCGAGCAGCTCCGTCACCGGCTCCTTTCGCGCTATCGCGCCCACGGCCTCTTGGGACGCGCCGGCCAGGCCGAGCTTTGGATGGGCCTCGGGCGCGCGGTGCCGAGCCCGGAGGATCCTGAATGGCCCGTTCGGGCGGAGCTGCGCGAGGAGCTCGAGGCCGAGGGCTGCATCGTGCCTGTGTCGGTAGAGGGCGTGCGCGGCGATCGGTTCGTCGTCGCCGACGACCTTCCGCTCCTCGACGAGGCACGCCGGGAGGTCGGGCGCGGCGAGCCACCCGGCGGATCGGCGCCAGGCGTCGCGTTCCTCGCTCCGCTGGACCCGCTCGCCTGGGACCGCGAGTTCCTGCGGACCTGCTTCGGCTTCGACTACATCTGGGAGGTCTACGTTCCGGCGGCGAAGCGCCGCTGGGGCTACTACGTCCTGCCGATCCTGTTCGGCGACCGGTTGGTCGGACGGATCGAACCGAGGATCGATCGGAAGGCCGACACGCTCCGGATTCTCGGGGCGTGGTGGGAGGAGGGGTTCGACCCGCTCGCAGCCGAGGGCTTCGTCGATGCGTTCGTCGAGGCCATCGATGCCCATCGGGCATTCGGGAACGTGAGGCGCCTCGCCTGGCCGAGAACCGCTCGGCTGCGAGCGCTCGGTGTGGAGGTCAAACGGGCGCTGGGTTGACCCTCAGCGAGTGACGACGACCGAGCCCGTGGCCGCTGGTAGCGTCGCCTTGGCCACCGACCAGGCGCCCCAGTTGCCGGCCTTGTCGCGGGCGGCGACCCGGAATTCGTACGTGTGGTTCGCCGCCAGGTCGAGCGTCAGCGACTTCACCGTCGTGCCGATCCAGACCATGGTCCAGGCTCCGCCGTCCATTCGACGCTGGACCTGGAAGGAGTGGAAGCCGGAGGTGAGGACCTGGAGCTTGACGTCGGCGCCGGACCAGGTGACGGTGACGCGCTTCGAGGCGGCGGTGGCTCCGGCGGCGATCGTCGGCTTCGCCGTCGTCGCCCGTGCGCCAGTGCGGTCCGGGCCTCTCAGGTAGACGGCCGTCCAGATCTTCTTGCCGTTCGATCCGAGCGCCAGGCCGACACCCACGTAGTTGTACGTCGTCGAGACCACGATCGCCTTGTGGTCGGGGGAGTTCAGCCACTGGGAATTCGCGGCCGGAACTGAGGTCTCGAGCGTCGGGTAGTTGTTCCACGCGATGATCTCGCCGGCGTTGTACCAAGTAATCTTCTGCGCGCTCAGGATGTCGAAGACGTTCCGGCCGTCCGGCTGGGTGTGGCTGAAGTAGTCCTTCGTGGCCATGTCGGCCGATCGGGCCCGGGCGATCGCCATGAGCCGCGAGTCGATGCGGACGGGGACCAGGCCGCGGGTCGTGCGGTCAACGTTCAGGGCATCGACCATCGCCAGCTCTGCTTGAGAGATGGTCATGCCATCGGCGGCGGCGGCCGATCCGGGGCCGACGACGGAGGCTGCGAGAAGCCCGAGGACGAGCAGGATGGCAAGGCGGGACGGACGATTGCGGAACATGGCCCAACGATGGCCGTGGGAACGGGCCGGCGGTATGGGTCACGTGTCCGGTTGAGGCGTGACCCTTTGTGTGGAGGGTCGCCTACGACATCGGGATGAGAGACCGCCCCGGTCCGGCCCGGACCACCCACTGCTGTGGCGCACATCACGAGGGACGTGTGGGACCATGGTCCCGATCAGTTCACGGGACCTGCCAGGAGGCGACGATGGCAACGACGCGACAGGCCGATGCAACATGGGCAGGCGATCTGCTGAAGGGTCGCGGGACTGTGACCGCGGCGACGACAGGCGTATTCCGCGACCTCCCGACGACCTGGGCATCGCGGATCGGGGAGCCGGAGGGCGTCACCAGTCCGGAGGAGCTCCTCGCGGCCGCCCACGCCTCCTGCTTCTCAATGGCCTTCTCGAACGAGCTGGCCAAGGCCGGTACGCCACCCAACCGGATGAGGGTCAGCGTCGCGGTGACGGGCGACAAGCTCGAGAGCGGTTGGACGGTCCTCTCGTCCGCCATCACGGTCAGCGCGGTGGTCCCGGGCGCGACCGAGGCCAGTTTCCAGGAGGCGGCCGGGAAGGCCAAGGACGGCTGCCCGATCTCGAAGGCACTCAAGGGCAACGTCGATCTCTCGGTCGAGGCGACCCTCGAGCAGGGGTGAGGCCCGAGCCGCCGCCAGGCCTGCCCGTTTGCGGTTGGTCCGGCTCGCGGACCAACGGGCGAAGGAGTCCGCTGATTCGGTCGATTTGGCCCTCGCCGAACGACGGCCGGTCCGGCTCGCGGACCAACGGGCGAACGAGTCCGCTGAATCGGTCGATTTGGGCCTTGCCGAACGACGCTTGTCCGGCTGGCGGACCAGACGCACCTCGCGCCGGTCAGCCAATCGTCAGCAGCCGCCGCGGGTTGTCGACCGTGATTGTCCGGATCTCGTCGTCCGACACGCCGGCGGCCCGGAGCCGCGGCAGGAATGCGGCGGCGAGGTACGTGTAGCCGTTGCCGCCGTAGTGGGCCAGCTGGGAATCGTGGCAGACGTCCTGTGACAACAGGATCCGCTCGGCGTGGCCGGCGGCGAGCAGATCGCAGATCGACTCGACGATCCGGCCCTCACCGTGGCGCTCCAGCGGCGTGAAGTTCATGCCGAGGAAGTCAAACTCAACTGACGCTCCGCGCTCCACGATCGCTCGATGGTAGGCGGGGTCGGGGTGGGAATCGGCGTGACCGATGACGACTCGTGACAGGTCGGCGCCCTCGGACTCGAAGACGGTAAGCTGGTCGAGCCCGACGGTCGACTGGACCGCGTGGGTTGTGATCGCGAGACCGGTCCGGATCGCCGCCCGAGCGGCGGCTCGGTGGACCCGTTCCTCTTGGGCCGACAGCCATGGCTTGTCGGTGCCGATCTCGCCGATGATCCCGGCCTTGATCCCGGTTCCAGCGACGCCCTCGGAGGCATCGCGAACGATCTCGTCGGCGAGGTCGTCGACCGCCCTGCGATCGATGAGCGCCTCGGCTGGGAAGTAGGCCTCGCGATACCAGCCGGCGCCCATAACGATGTGGACGCCACTCGCCTCCGACAGCCGGGCGAGCCAGGCGGGGTCGCGCCCGACACCCGGCAGCGTTAGATCGACGAGACAGGTGCCGCGCATCGCCGCGAATCGGGCCAGCTCTGCGGAGATGATCGGCTCGTCGCGGCGGAGCTCCCAGTAATCCCATCGGTTGGGAACATGCCAGAGCGAGATCGCGGTGTGCTCGTGGGGCAGGGTGAAGCCGAGGGTGCCCGGGTCGATCGACCCGCGGACCGTCTGGACGTGTCCGTCGGTCACGAAGCGCGGCTCGCCTTGAGCGAGACATAGGGACGCGGTGCCGCGGCCTCGAGCGGCGTCGGCGCCGCGGCATCGCGAGCGGCGAAGAGCAACTCCAGCATCCCCAGTGCCCGCTTCTCCGCATCCTCGCGCCGATAGGCGGGGCCGTCCTCGATGGCTTCGATGGTCAGCCCGTCGAGCAGCGCAGCGAGCGAGTGGGCGACGCTTTCGACATCGAGCCAGGGCGGCAGCTCGCCGCGGACGACCCCTTCCTGGATGAGCAACGCGGTCGGGCCGACGATGTCCCGCCGCCGTCGGCGAACCATCTCCCGGATCGCCGGGTCCGTATCGACCTCAGCCCATGCCAAGGTCATCAGGACCGACGTCCCTGTGCGCGAACGCTGCTCCTCGAACTGGTCGAAGAAGAAGCCGAGGGCCGTGGCGACACGCTCGCGATAGTCGGTGACCGCCGCCAATCGCTCGCGCAGCTCCCCGAGCTCCTGATCCGTGATCAGGTCGCAACCGGCGAGGATGAGCTCCGACTTGCTCTTGAAGTACGTGTAGATCGCGCCGACCGACAGGCCCGACTTGCGGACGATGTCCTGCATCGTCGCCCGGTGAAACCCGTGTTCGGCGAATACCTCGATCGCCGCCCGGACAATCCGGTCGCGCACTGCCTGCTCGTGCTGGGCGCTGACGCGGGGCATTGACACCTCATCAGGAAAAACGAATGGTCGCTCGCGGTAGCCTACAGCGCCCGGATGCCGATCCGCAACAAGATGTGGGCGTTCATCCCTTGACAAAACGAATGCTCATTCTCTATCGTCCACGTCGTCACGCGACCGACCAACCGCACCGAAAGGCCCGCTCGATGCTGTTCTCACGCTGGGGAGCGTTCGTCTACCGCTTCCGACGCCCGATCGCCCTCGCCACCATCGTCCTTGCCGTCGCCGCAGGCGCCGTCGCCGGCGGCGTGACCGGTGCCCTCAGTGCCGGTGGCTGGCTGGACCCAAACTCCGAATCCGCCCACGTCATCGAGCGACTCGACGACGAGTTCGGGGCGGGCCGGGGCTCGCTCGTCGCCTTGTTCAAGGGTCAAGCGGGAAGCGATGCCCGCTCTGAGGCGTTCCAGGCAGACATAGCAGCCTCCACCGACCGCCTTGTCGCGGACGATCGCGTCGACGGCGTCGTTGGCTATGCCCAGACGCAGGACGATCGCTTCATCAGCACCGATGGGACGTCGGCCTACATCGTCGTCCGCCTGGCAATCACCGACGAGGAATCGGTCGACGAGATGGACCAGCTGCGGGACCTGTTCGACCCACCACAGGGGGCGAAGCTCCTGCTGGCCGGCATCGGGCCGTTCACGGAGGACCAAGCCGGCCAGTCGGAGAAGGAGCTGCTCCAGGCGGAGCTCATTTCCGGCCCATTCGTGCTGCTCATCCTGCTCGCGGTGTTCGCTTCCGTCGTCGCTGCCGGCCTGCCGCTGCTCGTCGCCGGGCTCACGATCCCGACGACCCTCGCCGCCCTGTTCTTCGTCGCCCAGGCGACGGAGCTCTCGATCTACGTCCAGAACGTCGCAACGATGCTCGGCTTGGCCCTCGCAATCGATTATTCACTGTTCATGGTCAGCCGCTTCCGCGAGGAGCTCCGCCGCGGTCGGTCGGTTGAATCGGCGGTCCAGATCATGGTGGCGACCGCGGGCAAGGCGGTCGCCTTCTCCGGGCTCGCCGTCGCAATCGGGCTGTCCGGCTTGCTCCTGTTCGAGCCGACTGCCCTGCGCTCGTTCGGGATCGGCGGCTCGCTGGTCGTCGCCGCATCCGTCTTCTACGCGCTGACGTTCCTACCCGCTGTGCTGGGAATGCTCGGGCCGCGGGTCAATGCCCTCAGCATCGGCGGCCTGTTTGCGATCATCCGGCGGGCCATCGGCCGCGCGCCGACGGCTACCGCCGCACCTCGAGTCTCGCGCTGGGAGCGAGTGGCTCACACGGTGATGGCTCGGCCCTTCGTCTTCCTCGTTCCCACGCTTGCCTTCCTGCTCTTCGCCGGAACGCCATTCCTGCGCCTGAGCCAGGGGATTCCGAATGCCTCGACCCTCCCGCCGGGGCTCGAGAGCCGCGACGCAGCGGTCGCCCTCGAAGACGAGTTTGCGCCCGGCGAGACCTCGCCGATCACGATCCTCGCCACGGTCCAGGGTGACCCGACGAGCCAGGTCAACATCGTCGCCCTTACGACCTATGCTGGGCAGGTCGAGGCACTCGATGGGATCGACCGCGTCGAGGGCCCATTCAGCCACTTGCGAAACCCACTCACGGGCGCCGAAGCCACGCCCAGCGAGATTGCCGCAGCGTACGCGGCCCCGCGCGAGCAGCTCATACCGGAGCTCGCCGCCGCACTCGATCGGTTCAGGGACGCCTACATCCGGGGCTCCGTCGTCCGGCTCGATGCGATCTCCCCGATCGACCCGATCAGCCCAGCCGGCACGACGATCATCCCCGGGGTGCGGGCGGTCGCCGTCGATGGGGTCACAACCGAGGTCGGAGGGCTCGCCGCCCAGGGTCGCGACTTCATGACCAGCCAGAGCGCGACGATCCCCTGGGCGGTCGGGATCACCCTCGGTGCGAGCGCGCTGATCCTGTTCCTGCTGTTCGGCTCAGTTGTGATCCCGATCAAGGCCGTGATCATGACCCTGCTCTCGATCACCGCGAGCTTCGGCGCCCTCGTCTGGATCTTCCAGGACGGCAACCTGTCGGGGGTCCTGGGATTCGAGTCACCGGGATTCACGATCGCGGGGAACCCGATCATCATGTTCAGCGTGCTGTTCGGGTTGTCCATGGACTACGAGGTACTCCTGCTGTCGCGGATCCAGGAGGCCTACCGGCGGACCGGGGACAACACCGCGTCGGTCGCTGAAGGCCTGACGAAGACGGCCGGCGTGATCACCGGCGCGGCCCTGATCATGGTGACTGTTTTCTCCGCGTTCGCCCTCGCCGAGTCGATCACGATCAAGAGCATCGGCGTCGGCATGGCGGTCGCAGTCCTCATCGACGCGACGATCATCCGGGTCCTCCTCGTCCCGGCCACGATGCGGCTCATGGGCCGCTGGAACTGGTGGGCGCCGGGGCCGCTGGGGCGGCTCGCCGACCGACTCGGCTTCAGCCACGCCGAGGACGACGAGCTCGAGGAGACCGACGCGGGCGACGGTCCCGGGCGGCCGATCGGCGACCCGTCGGCCGGCCTCGCGAGGCCCTAGACTCAGCCTCCATGGACGACCAAAAGACCCCTGGCGACCCCACGATCCGCGTCTACGACTGGCGCTGGGGACCGGATGAGCAGCGTCGCCCCGGGTTGCCCTGGATCGGGGTCTTCCTGCTCATCTTCGGGGGCATTCTGCTGATCGAGCAGGCGCTGCCCGAGTACCGACGGATCGGCGACACCGCCCTGCTCGCCGCCGGCCTCGCGTCGCTCGCTGTCTGGCTCATGCGGCGCCGCACGATCGCCCTCTACGCTGGTGCATTCCTGACGGCCCTGGCCCTGCCCGGCACGATCGAGGCACTCCAGGGGAGCGACCTTGGACCGGGCTGGGGGACGCTGTTCTTCGGCCTGGCGTTCCTGTTCATTGCCGCCGTGCGGGCCTCGCGGGGTGGCGGACTAGGTTGGCAGGGCCTGTACGGCGGGATCCTCGTCCTTATCGGCGGCTCGCAGATCGCCAAGCCCGACCTCGCGGCGATCGCCTGGCCGATCCTTCTCGTGGTAGTCGGGGCCTTCCTTCTGATCCGCGGCAGGGCCAGCGCCTGACTCAGCGAGGGTTGGGCGACAACCTCGGCGAAACAGCCGCGGCGGTGACGGCACCGACGACGGCCGCGGGGTTGATCGTCGCAGCACCGTTGATCGGCGCCGCATCGGCATCGGCGATCAGTTCGTAGAGCTCGACGATCGCGGGGTCGAACTGTGACCCCGAGTTTCGGCGGATCTCATCCCAGGCCTGGTCCTCAGGAATGGCGCTGCGGTAGACACGGTCATTGGTCATCGCGCTGAACGCGTCGGCGACCGAGATGATCCGGGCACCCAGCGGGATCTCCTCGCCGGCCAGCCGATCGGGATAGCCGGCGCCGTCGAACCGCTCGTGGTGGTGCCTCACGATCCGGGCGATATCGGTCATCGCCTCGTGGGTCGGGGCCGGCGAGGATCGGCAGGCTGATCTCGACCGTCGTCCCTACGCCGTCGGTGCTCTCGAGCCGGATGGTCCCGTTGTGGCTCTCGACCAGTCCGAGACTGACCGACAATCCCAAGCCCGTGGATTCCGCCGCATCGCGCGCGGAGAAGAAGGGCCCAAATGCCTGGGCGGCTGCGCTTTCGTCCATCCCCACCCCGTTGTCGGTGATCCTCACGATTGCCCGTGACCCTCGGATCGACGTTTCGACCCGTAGCGCGCCGCCTCTGGCATCGCCTGCATGGCATTCGTGAGTACGTTCAGCATCACCTGTTGAATCGCTTGCGGGTCGAGCTCGATGAGCGGCAGCTCGGCGTGCGACTCGCGGATGATAACTCCGCTCCGTGTGAGCGGGAAGCGCACGAGATCGATCATCTTGGTGACGAGATCCGGAAGGTCGGTCGGCGCGAGCTGCGGTTCCCTCGGTCGTGCGAAATCCCGGAGGGCCCGGACGATCGTGCGAGCTCGCAACGCGGCATCCCGGATCGTCTGGACGTCGGCCCGATTGGGGTCGTCGGGGGCGAGATCCTCGAGCAGGATCTCCGAGAACCCGAGCACGGCCGTGAGCGGGTTGTTGACCTCGTGCGCGACGCCGGCCGCGAGCTCGCCGACGGCGGCGAGCCGGGATGTGTTGATCAGGTGGTCCTGAACGCGGCCGCGCTCGATGAGCTCGGTCCGGAGCTCGTCGACGAGGCGGTCGTTCTCGTCATGGAGGGTCCGGACCTCGTCCAGCATGTGCGTTCGCTCCCGGAGCAGGAGGGCCTGGCGGATGATGAACAGCGTGCCGGTCACGAACGCCAAGGCACGGACGATCCCCTCGATGGCTGGCGGCAGGGTCACGAGCAGGGCGAGGAACGTCACCGAGGCCGCGGTCGGGCCGATCACCCGGGACAGGTAGCGGGTGGCCGCGACATAGCGCGGACTGTCATCGGTCTCGTCGCGCCACGTTGCCACGCCGAACGCGGCGACGAGCGTCCCGACGGAGAAGAGAATGCCGGGGAGAGCTCCCGGGACCGATCCGGTGACGGTCGGCACGACAAAGCCGAGATTGGCCGCGCCGATGATCGCGGTGCCGGCGATCAAGGCGAGACCGCCACGCGGCGCCAGCGGAAGGCGGATCGCACCGAACACGACGAGACCCGCGGCGGCGAGGCCGAAGAACGCCGTCGGAAAGGCCAGAGCCGATACGCCGGTGAGGGGCGGCAGGGCGAGCGCGGCCGCGCCGTGGGCCAGGATCAGGACCATTCCGATCAGGATGACGAGAAGCGCCGAATCGAAGTAGACGGCGACCTCTTCGGCGAGCGTCAGACGACCGTGAACGGCCTTGACGAGGATGAAGACGGCCGGCACGAACAGCGCCGCGGCGAATACGGTCACGACCGACGGAATTGACGTGGATCCGAACAGGGCGAGCATGCCCCACGTGATCGTGGAGAGCATCCACAGCCCAAAGGTAACGACCCCAGCCCGGCGGATCGTGCCGGCTCCTCCTGACGCGGAGCGAGCCCCGATGATCGTCGCTGCGAAGGCGACGATGCTGGCGAGGCTCCACTGGAAGTTGCTCCAGAGGGCCCTCTCGCCGCCTGCGTTCGCGGCCGCGAGAACCATGAGCGGCGCGGTCAGCAGCGCGCCAGGCAGAATGACCCGAACCGCGGGCTCCGCATGCAGGGCGAACGGAGCCTTCTCGCGGGCCGTTTCGCGCTCGGCGCCGACAGCGGAGGACATGACCGGGACAGTACGGCCCGCGGCGCGTCCCTTACATCCCCCGTTAGGAGGAGATTCGCGTACGACGAGTTGCGTATTCCTGGGACTGGGCCGCGCCGGCAGCTTCGTCGATCGCGTCTCCCAGCACGGACGCGATCCTGCGCAGCTCGTCCTCTTCCACGACGAACGGCGGCCCGATCAGAATCGCGTCCCCGTCGACGCCGTTGGCATTGCCGGTCCCGGAGTAAAACAGGACACCGCGATCCCGCGCCGCCCGCAGGACCGTCTCCGCCAGACGGGCGGATCGCGGGACTGGCTCACGAGTCACCCGGTCAGCGACGAGCTCCACCCCGAGGAGCAGGCCGCGGCCGCGGATCTCACCGACATTGGGGTGATCGTCGAGCCGCTCACCTAGAAGCGCGCGAAGACGCTCGCCCTTTGTGGCGCTCGCCGCCACGAGGCCCTCCTCGCGGATGATTCGGAGGACCTCGAGGGCCGCGGCGGCGCCGGCCGGAGCGTGCGAGTAGGTGAATCCGTGGGTGAACCCGCCGCCTCCCATCACCGCGTCGTGAACCGTGCCCGAGGCCGCCACGAACCCGGACGGCCAGTAGCCGCCGGTCGCTCCCTTGGCGGCAACGAGGATGTCGGGCCGGACGCCCCAGTGATCGAGCCCAAACCAGCGGCCCGTTCGGCCGAAGCCCGTCATCACCTCGTCGGCAACGAGAAGGACGTCGTGACGGCGGCAGACGTCTGCGATGAGCGGCCAGTAGTCGTCGGGCGGGACCACGGCACCCAGCGTGGCCCCGACAATCGGCTCCGCGACGAACGCCGCGACCGTCCCGGGGCCTGCGCCCTCGATCGCCCGCTCGAGCTCCGCGGCGAGCTCCTGGGCATCGCCAAGGGCGTGGCTGTCGGGCTCACCGGCCCGGTACGGGTAGGCCGCCGACACATGGCGGAAGCGACCGAGCCAGCCTTCGTACGGGCGCCGAAGCGGCCGCCGCCCGGACAGGTCCAGGGCCCCGAGCGTGTTGCCGTGATAGCTGCCCCAGCGCGAGATCACGATCCAGCGATCCGCCTGCCCGCGCGCGAGGTGGTAAGCGCGGGCCAGCTTGAGAGCCGTCTCGGTGGCTTCTGAGCCGCCGCTGACGGGGTAGATCGACGGCTCGTCGACGGGCAGCACGCGCCCGACCTCCCGAGCGTATGCCTCGATCGGTTCCGTCGTGAACGTCGAGCCATGCGTATAGGCAAGCCTCGCAGCCTGGTTCCCGATCGCGTCGGCGATCGAGCGCCGGCCGTGCCCAACGTTGACGACGATCGCGCCGCCCGAAGCGTCGAGATACTCCCTGCCGGCGGAGTCGACGATCGTCGAGCCGTGGCCCTCGACCGCAACCGGCGGGTCCGGATCGAGGGATCGGCGGAAGACGCGCCCCGGCGACGGCTCGGGCGTGACCGGTGGGGACATGCGCCGGATTGTAGACGGGCGACGCGGCCGACTGCGTTCGTCACGAACGGGCGCGTCAGCGCAAGGCGCCGGCGAGGACCGGAGCG
>JANMPL010000242.1:0-1913 GCA_031369845.1 Chloroflexota bacterium | reverse complement strand
CTCGCCGGTCGTCAACCTCAACGACAGTCAGAAGAACGGACGATCGTCGGTCAGCGTCACGGCGACCCTGACCGCGCCGCTCCATATCGGCGCCAAGCTCGCCGGCTGCCCCAATGGCAACTGGACGGCCACTCTGAGCTCGTTGACGGTCACGAGCGCGACGCTCGTGATCACGTACAACGGGTCCGTTATCTATAGCCAGACCTGGACCCCGTAAGAGTCGCGGGAACGAACGGCCGGGAGCGACAGCCTCCCGGCCGTTTTGGCGCCGTCCCATGTCGGCCCAATCGGGAGGCGGACTGTCGCGACACGTTGGATTGACACGCCATTTCGGCACGTCCAGTATACGTGTAATGGAAGCACGCACTAAGCGAACTTACCGGCTCAGCGCTCGTACGCAGGCGCGCGTGAAGGAGCTCTCGGGCCGCTACCGGGTCGCTGGGTCGCAGGACGCCGTCGTTGAGGTCGCGGTCGATCGGCTATACCGCGAGATCGAGGCGGCGGCGGAGGGGGATCGGTGGGCGGAGGCCGCCGCTGATCCGGCGTTCCGCACGGAGGTCGCCGACATCGCCCGCCTGTTCGACGACGCCGAGACCTGGCCCGATTGATGGCCGGCGCGCTTCGATGGTCCGTCGTACTAGTCGACTGTGACCCCGCCGTTGGTCACGAGCAGGCCGGTCAGCGTCGGGCGCTCGTCGTGTCGTACGAGCCGTTCCATCGGTCGGGGATGGCCGCCGTATGCCCCATCACGAGCCGCGAGGCGAAATACCCGGGCGAAATCCCGATCGCGGCCGGGCAGGCGGGTCAGACTCGGGACGGGCTGGTGCTCATCCACCAGGTCCGAACGATCGATCTGCGCCGGATCACTGCGTTCGAGATCGGGGGCGTGCCGCAGATCGTCTCCGATCCGGGCCTACGCCGCTCTGTCCGCGCCGCACTCGCCCATCATTTCGGACTCGATGTTCCGGCGGCCGCGGACGGCGCGGCATGAGGGCCGTCTCATCTTGACGCCGCCCGTCGCCGCGCCGCACACTGCCGCGGGGTCACAGCCAGAGGATGCAGGTGGCGACGACCGGACTGATCGTCCGCAACGCGCGTGTCCATCCCACGCTGGGCCGTCCCGTCGATCCGTCCGACCTCCTCGTCGAAGGCAATCGGATCGAGGCCATCCGCCCGGCCGGTGAGATCCGCGCCGACGGCCGCCCCGAGTTCGATGCCGAGGGTCGCCTCCTCTCGCCGCCGCTCGTCGATCCACACGTCCACATGGATGCTGTCCTGACCGTCGGCGAGCCGCGCCACAACGAGTCCGGGACGCTCATCGAGGGGATCCTCACGTGGGCCGACCGGAAGCCGTCCCTGACCCATGAGGACGTCAAGACCCGAGCCCGCGAGGCCATCCATTGGGAGGTCGCCCAGGGAACCGGCCTGATCCGCTCCCATGTCGACGTCTGCGACCCCTCGTTGACAGCTCTTCGCGCGCTGATCGAGCTGCGCGAAGAAGTCCGCGACATCGTCGACCTGCGGCTGATCGCGTTCCCCCAGGACGGAATCCTGTCGTTCCCGAACGGCAAGGAGCTGATGCGCGAAGCGATGCGCCTGGGCTGCGACGTCATCGGCGGGATCCCGCACTACGAGTGGACCCGCGAGGACGGCGTCGAGGAGGTCAATTTCCTGTTCGACCTCGCGAAGGAGACCGGCGCGCCGATCGATCTCCACTGCGACGAGACCGACGACGAGCACAGCCGATTCCTCGAGGTCGTCGCGGCCCGGACGATGCGCGACGGCATGCAGGGCCGCGTCGTGGCGGGACACACGACGGCGATGGGCTCGTACAACGACGCCTACGCCTTCAAGCTGCTCCAGATCCTGAAACGTGCCGGTGTCACGATCGTTGCCAACCCCCTCGACAACAT
>JANMPL010000156.1:0-2582 GCA_031369845.1 Chloroflexota bacterium | reverse complement strand
CGCCGCCGAGTCGCTCGACGATTACATCAACGCCCTCTTGCGGTCGCTCAGGAATCTCGAGGACGGACGCGAGCTCGAGGGCCGGCTCGACGCGGCCGAGACCATCCCGCCGTTGTTGACGACGGCGTTCGCGCTCGAAGGCCGCGTCCGACCGTTCAACAAGTGGCTCCGCCACGACCTCGAGCGCGAGCCGCTGGCGATCGAGGGACTGCTGTCACGCGTCGACAGCATTCGCCGCGATGCCGATCTCGGCGAGCAGCGGGCCCTGTTCCGCGACGTGGAGCACCACGCGCGCGCGGGCGTCCATGGCGCCGTCGTCGACAGCTGGGAACCGAACGTCGACTGGCTCCGGGGCGAGGCTAGCCGGTAACGCGAGTCCGTTCGTCCGATATCGAACGCCGCGGCAAATCACCTCCGTCCCGCGCGATCCTCCGAAACCGGATTCCGAAACCGGACGACCCGAGGCAACGGGAGTGGTTTTCGGTGACGTGCGGAATCGGACTATCGGCCGGCCTCGAGTTCGGCGGGCGAGGCCGGCGGCCGTAGGTATTGCTCGCGTCGGGGCCGGTAAGAGCGTCGGCGCAGCTCGGGAGACCTTCGGCGGCGTTTCGCCGCACCGCTGTCCGTTCAGGGCCGCCGCGGAAGGTCGTTGCCTCCGAGGCCTGACTGCGCGATTCCGTCAGATCGTTCCGCTTGGTTGGAACTATCGGGGGTCAAATCGAGGGCAGATGATGCTGCCCAGGCGTCGAACTCGTGGCGGAGCGGGACGAGCGTCGGCTCGTCGGCGAAGGCGACATCCAGGCCTCGCCGATCGATCGCCCACAGTTCGGGCAGCGTGAGCCCGATCCGCTCGACTGCCCGGGTGTATTCGTCGGTCAGGGTGATGTCGGACACAGTCGTGTCGTCGGTCGAGAGCGTGACGGGGACGCCGGCGCGGTGGAGTCGGGCCAACGGGTGCTCCTCGAGTGAGGACACGATGCCGGCCTGGACGTTCGATGTCGGGCAGAGATCGAGCGCGATCCCCAGCGCAATCAGCTCCTGGCACAGATCGGGGTCGTCCGCCGCGCCCGGGCCGTGGGCAATCCGCTCCGGGTCAAGCTCCAGGGCGCGCCGCACCTGCGCCGCGCCGCCCCATTCCCCGGCATGGAGCGTGATTCGCAGGCCGCCCACGCGCGCGGCCGCGAACGCGTCGGCGTGGAGGAGCGGGTCCGGGAACGCCTCTTCGGGCCCGGCGAGGTCCCAGCCGGTGAGCCCCTGATCGCGGAAGCGGGCCGCGGTTTCGGCGAGCGCCACGTTGGCGGCGGGCTCGTGCGACCGGATCGCCGTCGCGATGAGGCGGACTTGCGTTCCGGTCAGCTCGCTCGCGTGCCGCGCCCCGCGACACACGGCCGCAATGCCGTCCGCGAGGGAGAGCCCGCGTGCGACGTGGAGTAGCGGCCCCCAGCGGATCTCGAGGTAGCGGACGTTCTCGGCGGACTTCGACTCGACGAGCTCCGCGGCGATCCGCTCAAGAGCCTCGGCGTCCTGCATGAGCGCGATTGGCAGGTCGAACGCGCGGAGCAGCTCGGCCTGGTCGCGGCAGCGTTCCGGGGCAACGAGCGCGGCGCGCATCTCGTCGACCGTCCGCGGCGCGTCGACGCCGCGGGCCCGCGCCAATTCGATCGCCGTGTCGATACGCAGAGATCCGTCGAGATGGAGATGGAGTTCCGCCTTCGGCATCTCGCCGACTAGGCGGTGCGTGAGGCGGCGCGCGTCGCGGGGCTCCCGGGGCTCGGCCATGGGCCGATGCTACGATGCCCGGCGATGAACGGGCTGGTCCGCCGCGTCCGCCGCATCGCCCTCGCCGCCGTCTGGCTCGTGATCGCCGCTCTGGTTGCGCTCGGGGCCGCCGGCATTGTGGGCGCGATGGCGCACCCCCCGGGAACCCCATCTCGTGCCGAGCTGACCTATGTCGGCGACCACGCGATCGAGCCGGGCCTGGCCGCAGCCGAGGCGACCCTCATCGACCTGGCGGACGCGGTCAGGCAGCTGAGCGAGCTTGGGCGCGGGGCGCTCACCGCGCTTGTTGCCCGCGACATCGAAACGCTCGCGTCCACGGTCGCAGACGGCGAGACTCTTGCCGCGACGATCCAGCAGCAGGCTGACGAACTTCGCGCGAAGCTCGAGGGGCTGCCGGGCGTCGGCCCTGGCGATGAGCTGGTCCTGTCGGCTGAAACGCGGGCGCGTTACTCGCGCGCGGTCCAGGCACTCGCTCCGACCGACGGGCTCGCGGCGGCGTGGTCGCGGCTGGCGGTCGGGTCGGTCGCAGCGACGCGGGTCACCGGCCTGCTCACCGACCACGACCTGACGACGGCCGATGCGGCCGCCCTCGGTCGGACCGGCAAATACGCCGAGGCTCTGGAGCGCCTCGCCGAGTCGGACCGGATGATCTTCGACGCCCGGAACCTGCGCGACAGCCTGGCCGCGACGGTCGACGTCACGACCCTCGGCCAGTGGCTCGACCTGAACGCGGAGTACGACGCCGCCCTCCGGCACCTCTACCAGGCGATCCTCGACTCGAAGGGCAAGGTGACGGCCGACGT
>JANMPL010000143.1:0-8887 GCA_031369845.1 Chloroflexota bacterium | reverse complement strand
GCGGAGCCTCGCCGTCCGCCGCGGTCGGACGGCGCTGTCGATTGTCGGAATCGCCCTCGGCGTCGGGGTCGTGTTCGCCTCGCTGGCGACCGACGCTGGGATCCAGGCGTCGATCGATCGGACGGTCCGGGACCTCGTCGGGCGGGCTGACCTGCGAGTCGCCGCCTTCGGCGATCCCGGCCTCTCAGCGGAAAGCGTGGCGGCCATCGCCGAAGCGCCGGGGGTCGTCGTGGCGGCGCCAGTGCTCGAGCGCCGGACCTACCTCGAATCCGACCTCGACGACCCGAACGTGCTGCCGAAGCCGGTCACGATCCTGGGCGTCGACCCGACCCTCGAGGAGAAGGTTCGTCCGTTGCCGCTCGTCGCGGGTACATCGCTCGCGGGACCGGAGGCGTTCACTGTCCTCGTGACGGAGCGGCTCGCGGCCGAGGACGGCCTGAGCGTCGGCTCCGATCTCACATTCCAGGCCGGCGCCGAGGGCCCGGTCTCGCTGAAGGTCGCCGGGATCGTCGAGGGCGATGGGCCGTTCGTCGGGTCGAGCGGCCGGACCGTCATCGTCCCGCTCCGGACGGCGCAGCGGCTGCTCGGCGATGAGGGCGTCAGCCGGGTAGACATCGTCGTCGGCGAGGGGGCGTCCGCCCTCGAGGTGTCGAACGCCCTCGAGGTCGCCCTGACCTCCGAGCCGTATGTCCTCTCGTCGCCGCGCGAGCTGGCCGCGTCTCTCAGCGTCTCGACCGCCGACTTCCGCTCGACGACCGCGCTCATCGCGGCGATCGCCCTGTTCGTGGGCTCATTTCTCATCTTCAACACGCTGTCGATGACGGTCACGGAACGGGTTCGCGAGCTGGGCCTGCTCCGGGCGGCGGGCGCGACGCGCCGGCAGGTCGGTCGGTTCGTCCTCGTCCAGGCGGTCATCCTCGGTTTCGTCGGATCGGTCGTCGGGCTCGTCGTCGGCATCGCCCTGGCCGAGCTGATGGCGCTCTACGTTCGATCGATCGCGTCGATTCCCTTCGAGCGCGTCGGCCTCGCAGCCACGTCCGCGCTCGTCGCCTTCGCGATCGGGCTGTTCGTGACGCTCGCCGCCTCGCTCGAGCCGGCACGCCGGGCAGGCGCGATCTCCCCGGTCGAGGCGCTGAAGGCGCGGCTGGACCCGGCGGCCGCCCAGCGGGCGAGGCTGCGCTGGCTTGTCGGGGTGTTCGTTGCGGTCGGGGTCGCGGGGCTGCTCATCTGGCCCCGCGACGCGGGCGTGGCGGGGCTTGTGCGGGCCGGCGCCGTGTACACGCTGATGCTCGTCGTCGTGCTCGCCTCGCCGGTGCTCCTCGGCGCGCTGGCGCGGGTCGCGGGCCTGCCCTTCGCCCCGATTCTCAAGCTCGAGGAGCGGCTGGCCCGCGCGGCGCTCGCCCGCGACCGAAGCCGGACGGCACTCACGGTCGGGGCGCTGACGGCGGGCCTCGCGATGATCGTCGCGATCGGCGGCGTCGCGGGCCAGTCGCGCTCGGCGGCGAGCGCCTGGCTGGCCGAGGTGATTCCTGGCGACGAGCTCGTCACCTCGATCCGCCCGATCGACCTGGTCGAGGAGTCGGGCACGCTAGAGGAGCTCGCCGCGGTCGACGGCGTGGCCCGGGTCAGTCCGATCGCCACGTTCGAGGTGGCCCACGAAGGCGTCCGCACCGACGCGGCGGCGGTCGTCGGGAAGGACATGCTCGAGGACGGGCGGCTGCGGATCCTGGTCGGTGATCGCGAGGATGCCCTGTCGGCGCTCGATAAGGGCGGTCGGACGATCCTCCCGCGAGCGCTCGCCGAGCGCGAGAAGCTCGGTGTCGGAAGCATCTTCTCCATCACCCTGGGCCGCGGCAGGTTCCTCGACCTGCGGGTCGCGGCGATCGCGGAGCGGACCATTCCGGGCCGGGCGGGGGAGGCCGCGCTCATCGGTTGGAGCGACGCGACGAGCGCACTTGGCGTCGCCGGCGCCGACGTCCTCGCGATTCGCTACGAGCCGGGGCGCGAGGCAGATGCCCGGCCGCGGCTCGAGGAGGCCGCCCGGTCACTGGCGCTCGAGCCTAATCCGCTCGATCGGGTTGCCGGCGCGGTCGACGCAGCCCTCGGGCGGGTCTTCGGGCTGTTCGACGCGCTGGCAATCGTGGCCGTCATCGTCGCCGCCCTCGGCATCGTCAATACGCTCACGATGAACGTCCTCGAGCGGGTCCGCGAGATCGGCGTGCTGCGGGCCGCGGGGATGACGATCAGCCAGGTGCGGCGGACCGTCGTCGTCGAGGCCGGCATTCTCGGCGTCGCCGGGTCGATCCTCGGGATCCTCACGGGCATCGTTGCGGGTGCGGTGATGGTCGCCCTTGCCGGCGGCGACGCGGCCCTCGGATTCAGGTTGCCATTGGGTTCGATCGGGCTGGCCGCCGGCCTCGGCATCGGCCTGTCGATGCTCGCCGCCTGGTATCCGGCCCGACTCGCCAGCCGCCTCGCGATCGTGCGGGCAGTTCAGCACGAGTAGCGGATGGTAGACTCGCGCCCTCGCGAAGGTCCGGACCGACCTTTGTCGTCAGAGGGAACCGCAAATCGGATGACGATCGTCCACCCGCGGATGAGCCGCGTTCCTGCGGACCAGCGCGGGATCACCCTCGCCGATTTCCTCGTCCCGATCCAGCTCGGGGAACAGATCGGGAGTCGCGTCCGGCACATCGTCCTGATCGTCGCGGGGGCCGCGCTGATCGCCCTCTGCGCCCAGCTGACGATCATCCAGACGGGCCAGACGATCCCGCTGATCGCCGACTACAGGATCCAGCTCGCCTCGTCGCCGGTCCCGATCACGGGCCAGACATTCGCGGTTCTGCTCGTCGGTGGGGCGCTCGGCCTGCGGCGCGGTGTCCTGTCCGTCGGGCTGTACCTGCTCCTCGGGCTCCTCCTGCCGGTGTACGCGGGAGGTTCGTCCGGCCTCGACACGTTCGTGTCGCGGGACGCCGGCGGGACGATCGTCTTCGGGGCGACCGGCGGCTACATCATCGGGTTCCTCGCGGCCGCGGTCGTGACCGGCCGCCTCGCGGAGCTCGGCTGGGATCGGCACATCCTCGGAGCGGTGGCGGCGATGCTCATCGGCAACGCCGTGGTCTACGTCGTCGGCGTTCCATGGCTGGCGATGGCGCTCCACCTCGATGCCCCGACTGCGATCGCCTTCGGGCTGACACCGTTCCTCATCGTCGACGCGATCAAGCTGCTCCTCGCGGCGGCCTCGTTCCGCGCCGCGTGGTGGATCGTCGGGCGCCGGCCGGGCGAGCGCTGACGACCGCTGCCGACAGGTTGTTGCCAGGCCCGTTGACAACCCCCGACATCGAGGGGCTCTACGGGCCGGCGAGCGAAGCGTGGCGACTGAATCGCGAGGCGATGCTCCTCCTGGGCGCCGGGCCGCGCGCATTGCTGTTGCAGCTCGCCCATCCGCTTGTCGCGGCGGGCGTCGATGAACACAGCGACTTCCGGGCCGACCCGTGGCGGCGGCTCCAGGGGACGCTCCGCTCCTACCTGACGATTGTCTACGGGACGGCGACCGCGGCACGGGCGGAGATCCGCCGCCTGAACGGGCTCCACCGATCGATCGCCGGCGCCGGCTACACCGCCCGCGATCCCGACCTGGCCTTGTGGGTCCACGCCACGCTCGTCGACACGACGATCGCCGCGTACGACGCCTGGCTCGAACCAATGTCGCGCGACCAGCGGACGCGCTACTACGCGGAGACGCTGCCGATCGGCCGGGCGTTCGGCGTTTCGCCTGACCTCCTGCCGGCCGACCTCGAGGCGTTCGAGGCCTACGTCGCGTCGATGCTGGCGCCCGACGGGCCGATCCGAGTGTCGCCCGTGGCCCGCGACCTGGCCAACGCGGTCCTCCATCCGCCACTCGGGCCCGTGGTGCCGGCGCTTGCGGCGGTTCCGGCCCGGTTCTACGCGTGGACGCTCTGGCCGTCGATCGGATTGCTGCCGGCGTCCGTCCGCGCCGACTACGGCTTCCGGTGGGGGCCGATCGAGCGGGCCGTGTCCGGCTGGCTCGTCGCCGGTTGGCGGGGATGGCGGCCGCTCCTGCCGGCGTCGTTCCGGCAGATGCCCCAGGCCCTCGCGGCCGACCGCCGAGTTGCCGGTGATGCTGCGCGCTAGGTCCTCCGATTCCGAACGCCGCGCGAACTCACATCCATTCCGCTGTCCGCTCCGACTTCGGACTCCGAATTCGGAGCAACGGATGGGGCGGGATTGATTTCCAGCGGCGTGCGATATCGGACGAATGCGGCGAGGGTCGGCGGGCGCCGCCTCAGTACAGCCGCGGGAAGCGCGGCTCGAGCCGGGGCACGAGGTTGAGGGTCGTGTGGTCGTCGAGCGTGTCGAGGAGGGTCTTGGTCGGTGCGAGCTTGAAGCGGTTCTCGGCGAGGTAGCCACGGAGACCGGACCAGAACGCGGTGTTGCCCATCTTCCTGCGCAGGTCGTCGAGGAAGTTGCCGCCCTGGATGTAGATGACCTCGTAGTAGCAGGCCGACGAGTACTTGTAGATCGAGAGGTCGAGTCGGGCGGTCGAGCAGCGCGACGCCCGGCGCTGGCCCAGGACGTAGCGGGCGAGGAAGTCGGTGGCGGCCTCGTCGGTGAACGGCTCGTTCGCCTGGTCGTTGCCGACGATCCCGTAGAACCACTGGTGGCCCGTCTCGTGATGGACAAGGTAGGAGAGGTTCGCCGTCCCGACGCCCGTCGGGATCCAGGTGAGGCCCGGCGCCTCCATGCCGTAGCCGCCGGCCGTCTGGGCGAGGTCGTAGGTCTCGTACGGATACGGCCCGACGAGTGGCTCCATCTTCGCAATTGCGTTCTTGGCGGCCGACAGGATCGCCTGGGCCGGCCCACCGGGTCGGTAGTAGACGCGGATGACGGTGTCGCCGACCGTCGCCGAGATCGTCTTGTAGTCGGGCGCCGCGGCGAAGACGAAGTCGCGGACGTTGCGGGCCTCGAACGTCTGACGGAGGCCGCTCGCCGACACGCGCTCGCCGGTCGTGGCGTAGACAAGAGCGCGGTCACTCGTGATCGCGACGCGGACTCGCGGCGTCACGGGTGTCACGAACGGGTCGCCGTGGTTGGGTCGGTCGAAGGTGAGCTTCTGGCTGACCCAGGGGATCCATCGATGGGCATCGACGATGCCGTTCGTCCGGGTGAAGAGCCAGTTCGAACCGGCGATCGAGCTGCGGAGCGTTGCCGCGTAACGGACCCGGACCTGGACCGACTGGCCGGCCCCGAGGATCCCGCCGAGCGGGACGAGGATCGTCTGGTCGGCGACAGTCGGCTTGACCGCGGCGTTCGCGACCGTGACGGCGCCAAGCTTCATCCCGCCCAAACGCGCGGCGATCGTGTTGAGCTCGAGGCGGTCGATCGGGCCGCCCGAATCGTTCCGGACGGTCATCGTCGAGTCGACGTTGAACGCCCGGCTGCCGAAGTTGAGCGACAGGGCCACGTCGTACTCGGCGGTCAGGTTGAGGCTGGTTCGGTCGACCGAGCCCGGGACGAGGCCCGGGAATGCGCTGACGATTGGCTCGCGATCCACGCCAGCCGTGTCGGAGCCGGCGCTGGCGCTGGCCGCGGGATCTCGCTGCGGAGGTGGGGCGGTGGCGGGCAGCGAGGTCGGTTCGACTGAGGGCGACGCAGGGGTCGACACCGAACTTGCCAATCGGTCGAGCCCGCGTCCCGTCGGCGCACTCGTCGCAAGGACCGGCACGACGACCAGGGCTATCAGGGCACCGGCGGCCACGATGTCGGCGAAACGGCGGGCGCCAAGCATCGGTCGATGCTAGATCGGCCCGGCCGAACCGTCGACCGCCCGATGGTCGCTGCTCGGGAAGGGACGATCCGGAGAACCGGTGCGTAGACTGTCCGTATGACCGCACCGTCGCTTCAGCCCGCCAGCTCGGAAGCGGCCCGAAGCCGGTTTCTCGCCGCCGTTCGCAAGGGACTGCCTGAGCTCCGGTTGCTCGAGGGCGAGTCCGATCGCGAGAGCTATCGGAACGACGAGACGGCCTATCTCAACGCCGGGCTGCCCCTTGCCGTCGCTCTGCCGACGTCGACCGCCGAGGTCGCCGCGCTCGTCAAGCTCGCAGCGGAGCACCGGATCCCGATCGTGCCGCGCGGCGCGGGGAGTGGCCTGTCGGGCGGCGCCGCGGGGATCGAGGGCGGCCTGACGATCGCCCTGACGAAGATGGACGCGGTCATCGAGATCGACCGGGAGAATCTCGTCGTCGTCACCCAGCCCGGAATCCTCAACGCCGAGCTCAAGAAGCGCGTCGCCGCGGAGGGCCTCTTCTACGCCCCGGACCCCGCGAGCTACGAGATCTGCTCGATCGGCGGGAATCTCGGGACCAACGCGGGTGGCCTGTGTTGCGTGAAGTACGGGCAGACGCGCGATTCGGTGCTGGGGCTGGAGGTGGTCCTCGCCGATGGACGGGTGATCCGAACGGGCGGCAAATACATCAAGAACGTCGCCGGATACGCGCTGACGCACTTGTTCGTCGGGTCGCAGGGGACGCTCGGGATCATCACGGAGGCGACGCTTCGCCTCAGGGTCGCGCCGCCGCCGCGGACCACGATGCTCGCGTTCTTCCCGACCCTGGACAGCGCCGGGGATGCGGTCGCCCTGATCATCGCAGCGGGCATCGACATGGTGACGCTCGAGCTGCTCGATCGGGCGTCGATCGCGGCCGTCGACGACGCGTTCAACCTCGGGCTCGACCGCGACGCGGAGGCGATGCTCCTGGTCGAGTCGGATCGGCCGGAGCCGGCGGCGTTCGCGGAGCTCGACGCGGCCGTCGCCGCCTGCGAGGCTGCCGGATCGACGACGACGATGCGGGCCGCCGACGCGACCGAGGCCGACTGGCTGCGGCAGGCTCGGCGCCTGGCGCTCCGCGCTCTCGAGCGGCAGGGGACCGTGCGGATGGAGGACGTCGGCGTTCCACGCAGTCGAGTGCCCGACCTGCTCCGGGCGATCGACGCGATCGGCAAGCGGTACGAAATCAAGGTCGCGACGTTCGGGCATGCGGGCGACGGCAACCTTCACCCGAACTTCATCTTCGACCACGACGATCCCCGGGCGGAAGCGCTGACGGACCTCGCCCGGGCCGATCTCTATCGCGCAGCGATCGCCTTGGGCGGGACGGTCACGGCCGAGCACGGGATCGGGCTCGCGCGGCGGGATGTGCTCGTCGAGCAGGTCGGCCAGGACGTGATCGACGTCATGCGCTCGATCAAGGACGCCCTCGACCCGCTCGGGATCCTGAACCCCGGCCGCGTCATCTAGGTCAGCTGGCACCTTCCTCGCCCGCCGATTCATCCGAACGCGCCCGGGATGCGCATCAGCCTCCGAACGCTCGACAGAGGAGTCGCGACATCGGTCGAGCGCCCCAGTCACGTGACGGCCGCCGGGACGCGGGACGCCCGTCGCCGGGAGAACACGTCCACGAAAGGATCAACGACACCATGCGAAGTCCGCGCAAGTTCATGGCCTTCGGGTCGGCACTTCTCGTGCTCACCGTCGGCGCGGCGCCGTTTCTGGCGAGCGCCGCCGACCATCTCGACGCCCCGAGCCTCGGGTCGTTGAGCGCGGGGTCCCTCCAAGGCGACCGCGACATCAACGACGTATACGTCTTCCAGGGCGCCAACGCCTCGAGGACGGTCATCGCCGCGACCGTCAGCCCGGCGGCCGGGCTGCTCGGCCCCCTCACCTTCGGTTCGAACGTCCGTTACTCGATCAAGATCGACAACAACGCCAACAACGTGGCCGACGTCACGTATGTTCTCAGGTTCGGCGCCCCCGGCAGCGGCCCGGACGGCAAGCAGACGGTAACGGTCGCCCGCAACGGGACGACGGTCGGAACGGGCCACACCGGCAACACCACGAAGCTCGCCGACGGCAAGCTCTGGACCGGCGTCCGATCGGACCCCTTCTTCTTCGACCTCCTCGGGTTCCGCGGGACGCTGGGACTTGGCCCGAACACGAACACCCTGTGCGACGCCACGCCGTCGGACTTCTTCGCATCGCTCAACACGTTGGCGATGGTGATCGAGGTCCCCGACGCCGCGCTCGGGACGAGCATCGGCGTCTGGGCGACGACCGAGCAATGGATCAACGGCGCGTGGGTCGCCCGCGACCAGATGGGCCGCCCGGCGATCAACACGGTCTTCAACTCGACGGCCGCCGACAAAGAGCAGTTCAACCGCACCGCTCCGGCGGTTCAGGCCACGGTCGATGGGGGCAAGTTCCGCAACAACGTGATCGCGGTTCTCCAGGCGCTGTCCGGCGCCACGGACACCGAGGGCGCGTACTCGGCCGGTCAGGCTGGCGCACTCGCGTCCGTCCTCATCCCGGACGTGATCACCTACGACACCCGAACCGCGGCCGTCGGCCCACTCAACGGCCGGGCCCTGGCTGACGACGTCATCGACGTCGAGCTGAACATCACCACCGGCGGGGATCCGCTGGGCCTCTTCGCCGATCGCGACGCGACCGGTGGCGTCCCGTCCGACTGCGTCGGGCGTCACTCCGACTACCTCGCGAGCTGGCCGTACCTGGGCCTGCCGCACTAGACGGAACCGACCGGCGGCCGCGGCGCAAACCCGGCCGCCGGTCAACTCAGCGGAGCGGACCTCTCGAATGGCAACTCTCTCCCTCCCGTCCCGATACCGGATCCGGACGATCGGCATCCTCGCCGCGGCGCTCATCCTCGTTGCCGCCAGCTACGCGGCCGCGCCCGACGCCGGGCCCGGCCCCAGCGTTTCTCCCCGAACCGCGACCGGGGTCGAAGTCGCCGCCGCGACGGGAGCCACCGTCGCCGACATCGACGCGAACATCCGGACCTGGAGCGCGATG
>JANMPL010000062.1:0-9321 GCA_031369845.1 Chloroflexota bacterium | reverse complement strand
ACCGGCTTCGGGCCGATCTCGAGGCGCGCGTCGCTGTGCTGCACTCCGGGCTTGGTGAGGGCGAGCGTGCCGACGAGTGGCGCCGGATCCGCTCCGGCGACGTCGACATCGTCGTCGGGACCCGCCTGGCTGTCCTCGCGCCCCTGGCCGACGTCGGTGTCGTGATCGTCGACGAGGAGCACGAGGGCACCTACAAGAGCGACCGGACTCCGCGCCTCCAGGCCCGCGACACGGCCCTGCGTCTCGCCGAGCTTGCCGGCGCCGCGGCCATCCTCGGGAGCGCGACCCCTGCCGTCGATAGCGTCGGGCGAGCCCGGTCCGGAGCGTACCGACGGGTCGTCCTGCCCTCGCGCCCGAGCGGCAGCCGGCCCCGGGTCGAGGTCGTCGATCTGCGGGCTGAGCTCCGCGAGGGCAACCGCGGGCTGCTGTCAGGCCGCCTCGCAGCGGCACTTACCGCCCTCGACCTCGAGGTCGGCGATCAGGCCATCCTCGTGATCAATCGGCGGGGCACTGCATCGGTCGTCCTCTGTCGCGACTGCGGCCACGTCCAGGCATGCCCGGAATGCGAGCGACCGCTCGTCTACCACCACGCCGGCACGACCCTTCGCTGCCACCACTGCGGACGGGCATCGCCGCTGGCCAGCCGGTGCCCGGCCTGCGGCTCGGCCCGGATCCGCTACCTGGGCGGCGGCACGGAGCGCGTGGAACGCGAGGTCCGGGACCGCTTCCCGGCGCTGCGGGTCGGTCGCCTCGACCGCGATGTCGTGGAGCGGCGCGGTGCCGCCGAGCGGGTCCTCGACGCCTTCGCCGAGCACCGACTGGACGTCCTCGTCGGGACGAGCCTCGTGGCGAAGGGCATCGACGTTCCGAACGTCACGCTCGTCGGTGTCGTTTCTGCCGACGTCGCCCTCAACCTGCCCGACGAGCGGGCCGCCGAGCGGACATACCAGCTCCTCGCCCAGGCCGCCGGGCGGGCGGGCCGAGGCGAGCGGACGGGCCTCGCGATCATCCAGTCATACCAGCCCGACCATCCCGCGATCAGGGCCGTCGCCGAGGATGATGCGGCCGCCTTCTACGATTCCGAGCTCGAGCTCCGCCGGCGATTCGGGTCGCCTCCGTTCGGCCGCCTGGTCAAGTTGACCGTCGGGCTCGCCGATCGAGCCGCCGCCGAGACCGAGGCAACCGCGATGGCGGAACGGCTCCGGCAGCGGGCCGCCGATCGGGGCGCGCGTGTGGCCATCGTCGGTCCCGCACCCGCGTACATCGCCCGGCGCGCCGAGCGCTGGCGCTGGAACGTCGTCCTCCGCGGCGACGATCCGGTGGCCCTGCTCGATGGTGGCCTCGACGCGCCATGGTCGGTCGACGTCGATCCAGAGACGCTCCTGTAGCGCCCAGCGACGATACGCGCCAGAATGGTGAACCCCTTTGAACTGGAGACCCACGATGGACGAGCAGCCAAAACGATCCTCAGAGACGGACGAGACGTTCGGCTGGACCGCCGAGCCCGAGTCGAGCGACCAGGCGAGCACCGGTAACACCGCCGAGCGAATGCTCGCGCAACTCCAGTCGATGATCGACTCGATCGCGACCCAGGCCGCCCCGGTCGTCCGCCAGATCAGCATCAAGGCAGCCGAGCTTGCCGCTGCCGCGGCAGATCGCGCAGGCCCCATCGCCCACAAGGCCGCCGATGCGACGGCCGGTGCAAGCGTGAAGATCGCCGAGCGTTCGCGCGTTCTCGCGGCCGACCTCCGCCGCGACAGCAACGGCCACACCGGAACCGCCACGGCTGAGCCGACGACCGACATCGCGACGGATCTCAGGCAGGAGACCGCGAGCAGCGAGGGCGACGCCTCGGGCGCCGTCAACAGCGTCCTCGACGAGGCGACCGATCATGGCTCGAAGGACGACCCGGCTGAGGGCTCCCGCTAGCCTCCGCTAATCCCGTTCGACCGTCGGTATACTCCGCCGATGAGTGTCCGACCGATCATCCTCCTCGGCGATCCGCGCCTCCGCCTGAAGGGCTTGCCCGTCGACAGCTTCGGAAAATACCTCCACGAGCTGCTCGACGACATGACTGAGACGATGCGCAAGGCGCCCGGGGTCGGGTTGGCCGCGCCGCAAGTCGGCGAGGCGCTCCAGGCCTGCGTCATCGAGGTCGGGGGTGAGCTCCACGAGCTCGTCAACCCGCGGATCGTCCGTGCTTCGGGTGAGGATCGCGACCTCGAGGGCTGCCTGTCGCTGCCCGGCTACTACGCCTACGTGACGCGTCGCGAGAAGGTCTGGGTCGTCGCCCAGAACCGGCTCGGCAAGAAGATCAAGGTGTCGGGCAACGGATTGCTCGGGCGGGCGCTCCAGCACGAGCTCGATCACCTGGACGGCAAGCTCTTCATCGACTACCTGGAGTCGATGGACGAGCTCATCCCCGTCGGCCACGGCGACGACGAGGACGCCGAAGAGGAGGCCGCGAAGGCCCTCGCGTGACCGGCGCGCCGGCCAGGGTCGTCTTCCTGGGCTCCGGTGGGTTCGCCGTTCCGACCCTCTATCGATTGGAGCACACGGCGGGCGTCGAGGTGGTGGCCGTCGTGACTGCCCCCGACCGGCCGGCTGGGCGAGGCAAGAAGCTCCTTGGGGTTCCCGTGGCAGTGGCGGCAGCGAAGCACGGCCTTTCGATCCTCCAGCCACCGCGGATTCGCGCAGAGGACGCGATCGAGTCGATCCGCGCCCTCAGGCCCGACGTCGCCGTACTCGCCGACTACGGGCAGATCGTCCCGCAGGCCCTCCTCGACGTTCCGCCTCACGGCATCTTGAACGTCCATCCGTCGCTCCTGCCGCGTCACCGGGGCGCTTCGCCCATTCCGACGACGATTCTCGCCGGCGATCAGGAGACAGGCGTGACGCTCATCGCGATGGACGCCGGCCTCGACACCGGGCCGATCGTCGCGGTTGATCGCTGGGGCTTGACCGGCGACGAGACGGCGTCCGAACTGGAAGCCCGAGCCGCGGGCGCTGGCGCCGGGCTCGTCGCGACGTCGATCGGGCCGTGGCTGCGGGGCGAGATCGCGGCCACTCTCCAGCCGAGCGAGGGAGTGACGCTGACGCGGCCGCTCCGCCGGAAAGACGGACGCCTGGATCCGGAGCGTCCCGCGCGGCTCCTCGAGCGCCAGGTCCGGGCGTACCAGCCATGGCCGGGATCGTTCATCGAGACCGAAGCGGGTCGGTTGGTCGTCTGGCGCGCCTCGGTCGACGGCGCCAACGAATCCCTCCCGCCGCCCGGCACGATCGGGCCCGGGCCTGACCTTCGGCTCTCGACAGCGGACGGCTGGCTCGTCCTCGAAGAGGTTCAGCCCGCCGGCGGCCGCCAGATGCCCGGGGCGGACTTGCTCCGAGGACGCGGCGCCCTGGCGAACAGCCACGTGCTCTGAGCCTGTCGGCCTGCCGACATTGTCGCCGAATAGGCTCACATCCCGCTTCCTCCGACGTCATCATGCCGTACGAACCGGCTCCGCCACGCCGCTCGGCGCTGACGGCCGGAGGAGGTTCAGATGAAGCAACTGCGTGCCGTCCTCGGCGCTGCGCTGCTGATCGTCGCCATCGCCGCCCCGGCAGCGGCTGCTTCCGAGGCAAGCGACGGACATGCCAGGCAGTACTACCTCTCGCTCGGCGATTCACTCGCAGCGGGGGTCCAACCAATCGGCGATCCGGACCGGGCGTTTCGGACGAATGACGGCTACGCCGATCAGCTCTTCGCCATTGCCCGCCAGGAAGTGCCGAAGCTAGCGCTCGTGAAGCTCGGTTGTCCGGGCGAGACGACGACGTCGATGGTCAACGGCGGGATCTGCACCTATCGTCACGGCTCGCAGCTCGACGAGGCGGTCCACTTCCTCGAGGCGCACCGCTCGTTCGTCGCCTTCGTGACGATCGACATCGGCGCGAACGACTTCCCGTGCCAGACTGACCTGTCGTGCGTCCCCGGCGGAGTCGCATCGGTCCGCGCCAACCTTCCGGTCATCATGGCCGCCCTGCGGGAGGCTGCCGGTCCGGACGTCCCGATCGTCGGGATGTCGCTCTACAACCCGTTCCTTGGCTACTGGTTCGCCGGACCCGATGGCCAGCAGTTCGCCCGGTCAACGACGTTCGACGCCATCGTGCCGCTGAACAACCTCTTCGAAGGCCTCTTCGCGGCCGCTGGGGCACCTACGGCCGACGTCGAAGGCGCATTCTCGACGACCGACTTCACTACGATGGTGTTGCTGACCGGGGCCGGCGAGGTTCCTCTCAACGTCGCCAGGATCTGCATGTGGACCTGGATCTGTGCTCCGGCGCCGTACGGCCCGGACAACCACGCGAATGCCGCCGGATATGGGGTCATCGCCCAGGCCTTCGCCGACGAGTTGGGTTACTGAGGGTTACTGAGGGCTCCTGAACTCAACCGCAAACACGGGCCCCGAGCCGCGCCGTTCGTCGTCACGGAGTCGGGGCCCTAGACTTTGGGCGTGACTGGAACCAGGCCCCCACTGCCCGTTGTCGAGCCGGCCGCACCGCTCGTATCGCCCTCGGCGGCCGCCTCGCCCGGCATCTCGGGGCTTGCCGCCGGCGAGCTCGAGGCCTGGTTCGCCGCCCGAGGCGCACCGGGCTTTCGGGCGCGTCAGGTCGCCGATGCCGTCTGGCGCGGCAAGGCCGATTCCGCGGCCGAGATCCGAACGCTGCCGGCAGGCCTGCGGGCCGAGCTCGACGCGGCGTTCCGATTCGACACGGTCGGTGACACCGAGATCCGGCTGGCCGACGGCGGCCTCACCGAGAAGGCCCTCCATCGGCTGGCCGACGGCGCCCTCGTCGAATCGGTCCTCATGCACTATCCCGCTCGTGGCGGCCAGCGCGAGCGCCACACGCTGTGCATCTCGAGCCAGGCCGGCTGCGCCGTCGGTTGCCCGTTTTGTGCGACCGGCGAGCTCGGCTTCACTCGCGACCTCGAAACCGCGGAGATCGTCGACCAGGTCCGCCACGCCGCCCGACGTCTGGCGTCCGACGGGAAGCGGCTGACGAACGTCGTGTTCATGGGGATGGGCGAACCGCTCCTCAATCTCGATCGGGTTCTCGAGGCCGTCGACGCGCTGAACGACCGACGGCGGTTCGGGCTGGGGGCGCGGCACATCACCGTCTCGACGTCCGGCGTCGTGCCCGGCATCCGGCGGCTCACGGCTCTCGGGCCGCAATTCACGCTGGCGGTCTCGCTCCACGCGGCCCGCGATGCGCTTCGCGACGTCCTCGTCCCGCTCAACCGGCGCTGGCCGATCGACGAGGTCGTCGAAGCCGCCCGCGACCACGCCCGGGCCACCGGCCGGCGGGTGAGCTACGAGGTCACGATGATCTCCGGCGTGAACGACACCGATGTGGACGCGCGGGCAATGGCCGACCTCCTCCGCGGCGACCACGCCCACGTCAACCTGATCCCGATGAACGCGGTCGCCCATACACCGTGGGTCGCGAGTCCGGACGACGTCATCGAGCGCTTCGCGGCGACGCTCCTGGACGCTGGTATCGCGACGACGATCAGGCACAACCGCGGGGCGGAGATCGGGGCAGCCTGCGGCCAGCTCGCGGCGGAGCGGTCGGGTGAGCCGCCTGCGGCCGCCGTCGCGCGGCGCCGAGTCCGACTCATAGGCGAGAGCGCGGCGGCCCTCCGCGGCGAACGGAGCCACGAGCCGTCGCCGGTCGGAGCAGGGGAGTAGCGGTGGCCACGGGCCGGGCGCGAATCGCGGTCAGCATCCTCGACGCCGACCACTCGAACATGGCCTACGGGGTTCGACGAGCCCGGAAGGAGGGCGCTGATCGGATCCATATCGATGTGATGGACGGCCACTTCGTCCCGAACCTGACGTTCGGTTCGAAGATGGTCGCGGGCATCCGGAAGCGGACCGAACTGCCGCTCGACGTCCACCTGATGATCAGCGACCCGCTCAAGTACGTCGATGAGTTCCTCGAAGCGGGCTCCGACTCGGTCTCGTTCCATGTCGAGGTCAAGCCTGCGCAGATCGAGCCGACGATCGAGAAGATCCATGCGGCCGGTCGCGCGGCGGGTCTCGCCGTCAAGCCGAAGACGCCGTTGACCGCCCTCGAGCCGTACCGGAAGCTCCTCGACATCATCCTCGTCATGACCGTCGAGCCCGGCTTCGGTGGACAGTCGTTCATGAAGGATGTCGCCCAGGAGAAGCTGCTTGCGGCGCGCGAGTACCTGTCGCACAAGGCGCATGGCGCGGAGGTCCACGTCGACGGCGGCATCAATCGTGAGACCGCGGAGTTCGTCGGCGGGCTCGGCGTCGACGTCCTCGTCGTCGGCTCCGTGCTCTGGATCAAGGGCCGGAACATGGGCCGCGAGATCCGGCTCGTCAAGGCGCTCGCCGACGAGGGCTACCAGTACCGACTGAACAACGGCAAGAAGCCGATCCCGCGGGACAAGATGGTCACGTTCACGCAGCTGCCGAAGCACCTCGCATGGAAGTTCATGGCCGAGATCGAGAATGGCGGCATCCCGGTGATCCCGCTCCGCGGCTCCGGGCAGTGGAATCCGGACGGGGTCCGTGATTTCGATCTCATGGTCCCTGCGACGGTCGTGGAGCTGACCGCCAAGCGACACGCCAAAGCGCGGGACAAGTACGCGGCCGACGCCGAGGCGTGGCGCGAGGAATACGCTCGCGAGCACGGCTGGACCGACCCACCCAAGCACTGACCGATCGTGCGAGCCCTTCTCCAACGGACGACGGGCGCCCGCGTGCGTGTCGGGGCGGAGGTCGTCGGCGAGATCGGGGCTGGGCTGGTCGTTTTCGTGGGGGTGGGACCGGATGATGACGTGGCGACCACGGACGGACTCGCCCGGCGCGTCACGGAACTGCGGATCTTCGACGACGCCGACGGCCGAACGAACCTCTCGCTCGTGGACGTGGCCGGCGCGGTCCTGGTCGTCAGCCAGTTCACGCTCTTCGCCGACACGCGTCGTGGCCGGCGTCCGGGCTTCACCGGCGCCGCGGCCCCGGAGCTCGCGGAGCGCCTCTACCTCCGGTTCGCGGCCACGCTTCGGGAGCTGGGCGTCGAGGTGGCGACGGGCCGCTTCGGGGCGGTGATGGCGGTGGAGCTCGTCAACGACGGCCCGTTCACGATCTGGCTCGACACCGCCGACCGCTGAGGGCCTGCCCGGGCCCGAGCGCCGGACCCCGCTCCGGGTCCTCAACTCGGCTCTCACTCGGCTCTCAATCCGCCCGCGCTCAGTTCACCCCCACGGCCAAATATCCGCCGGGGGGCTATTAGGCCGACTCGAGCCCTCAGGCAGCAGTTCTAGCGAGCCATTCCCTGCGTGAAATGCCCGACCTGCACTCCTGGACGAGCCGACCCAGGGTTGGCAACTGGCCTAACAGTCCGTGCCTGGATATCTGGCCAAAATTGCGCCCACAGACCGCAGGTTCCCCGGGCGCAACGTTGGCCAAATGCGGCCGCGGGCGCGAAGCGGGGGAGTGCGACTGGAGCGGCACGGACAAACGAAAACCGGCCGCCATCCGGCGACCGGTCGGTGGGGGGCGCGGGGACTGGTCCCGCTACTTGGCGCTCTTCACCGACGTGCGGCGGCAGCGTGTGCAGACGAGCGCCTTCGTGATGTTGCCGTTCTCGACGATCGTGAATGGCTGGAGATTTGGCTGCATGCGGCGGTGAGCGCGGACGCGGTTCATCCCCGATGACTGGGGGTTGAATCCGCCCATCGACACCTTGCCGCAGATAGCGCAGGAACGGGCCATGCTGGTCCTCGGAACGTGAATAACAGGAACGCCCGACCTCGAACGGGACGAGCGGGGCGGTATGATAGCACCGTCCCCGCGGGAACCGCCAGACGTCTACCGCCACGACTATCGGAGGTCGCCGCCCGCGTGCCCACCGCATCGACGCCCGGGCGATCGATCGTCAGCCGCCGAGCCGTCATCGACATCGTCCGGACCGCGACCCTCGGGTCGTATGGGGTGACAGGGTTCGCCGGCGGGATCGTCGGGCGCCTTCTCGGGCGGCTCGGATTCAGCCAGCCGGGTGTCCGCGTGTCGTTCGATTCGGCTGACCTCGATGGCCCCGCCGTTAGCGGATATCCGTCGATCACCGTCGACCTCGACCTCACCGTAGCCTACGGTGTCCCCATCGCGGAGGTCGCCCGACAGGTCGATTCGGCCATTCGGTACGCGATCCGCCGCGCGCTCGACCGGGAAGTGGCTCGCCTCACGATCCACGTCGACGGTCTCCGCTACCAGCCTGGCGACCTGCCCGCGGCACCGCTGCCCGCAACCGGCGCCCGGAGCGACGACCTCGCCGCCAGTGGCACGGACGTCGCCTGATGGTCCGCCGCGCCTGCGATGGCGAGGGGCTCCTCGTTGCCTTCCGGGCGGCCGTGGCGAATCTCGAGGTCCACGTCGAGGAGATCAACAGCCTCAACGTCTACCCCGTTCCCGACGGCGACACCGGCTCGAACATGTACGCCACGGTCAAGGCCGCCCTCGACGAGGCCGAAGGTGTCGCCGAGGTCACGGTCGAGCGCGTCTCGGCGGCGATTGCCTTTGGCGCGCTGATGGGGGCCCGCGGCAACTCCGGCGTGATCACGAGCCAGATCTTCCGCGGCATGGCCGAGGCGCTCGCCGGCAAGTCGCGGTTCAACGGCCTCGACCTCGCGCATGCCCTCTCGCGCGGCGCGAAATCGGCCTACGGCGCGGTTGCGAAGCCAGTCGAGGGCACGATCCTGACCGTCATCCGCGAATCGGCCGAGGCGGCGGTCGTGGCCGCCGAACAGGCGAACGACATCGAGACCGTCCTCACCGCGACCCTCGAGGCGGCTGAAAAGTCGGTCGCGCGCACGCCGTCGTTGCTCGCAATCCTGCGCGAGGCAGGCGTGGTCGATTCCGGCGGGCAGGGGATCTACCGGCTGTTCCAGGGCGCGCTGCTTCACCTGCTCGGCCGGGCCCCGGCGGATGCGACGGCCGGGCGGACACGGGGCGGGGCGAAGGCATCGGCGCTGATTGCCCATGCCGATGAGGGCTTCGGCTACGAGACGATGTACCTGCTCCAAGCGAACTCGGGCCGCCCTCTCGACCTCGACGCGATCCGCGACCACCTCGAGTCGATCGGCGAGTCCGTCCTCGTGGCGGGCGACGCTCGGGCCCTCAAAGTCCACGTCCACAACGAGCGCCCCGACGAGGTCATCGCCTACGGGTTGTCCCTCGGGTCGCTGAGCCGGATCAGCGTCGAGAACCTCGACAACCAGGCACGTGACGTCCGGGAGACGCGGGCGGCGGAATT
>JANMPL010000040.1:0-2799 GCA_031369845.1 Chloroflexota bacterium | reverse complement strand
TGTCGCCACTGGGCTCAATAGCGAGCTCGGCCGGATCGCCGGCGCCCTGGGCCCCGCCGACCGGGGCCGGTCGCCGCTGCAGCGCGAGCTCGACCGCCTCATCCGAATCCTCATGGTCGTCGCGACTGCCCTCATTGCAATCACGACGGGTCTCGGTCTCCTTCGGGGTGCATCGCTCGGCGAGGCCGTCCTCGCCGGCATCTCAGCGGCCATCGCAGCCATCCCCGAGGAACCGCCGGTGCTCCTCGCCGTCGTCCTTGGGCTCGGCGCCTACCGCCTCATGCGCAGAGGAGTCCTCGTCCGCCGCCTGAATGCGCAGGAGACGCTCGGGGCCATCGATCTCATCGTGACCGACAAGACGGGCACACTGACCGAGAACCGGCTGGCCCTCGAGACCATCCTGACTCCCTCCGGGCCGGTCGACGAGCCGGTTCGTCGCCGGGAACTGGTCCAGGAGGCCCTGCGGGCCGAGGAGGACGCATGGGGCTCCGGGGAGGGGATCCGTCGGGGCTCCTTCACGCGAGCCCTTCGGGCAGCTGCCGGTTCCGACGATGGCGCGTCCCTCGATCCGGCGGACCTTCTGGAGGCGCGCCCGCCGCGCGACGGGCAGCCGTACTCGATCACTCGGGCGCGGCGCGGCGGCGTAATCGAGGAGTTCGCCCTTGGCGCGCCGGAGGCGGTCCTCGCCCTGAGCCGTGACCCTGACGCATCGGCGAGCTGGCAGACGATCATCGACGCCTCCGCCAGCGCTGGGCGTCGGCTCCTCCTCCTGGCAAGCCGGTCAGAGGACGAGGCCTGGCGGCCTCGGGCGATCCTGTCGTTCTCCGACACGCTCCGAGCCGGCATCCCGGAGGCGCTCCGAAATGCGACAGACGCGGGCATCCAGACTCTCGTCGTCACCGGGGACCACCCGACTACGGCAGCCGCGATCGCCCGGGCAGCAGGGCTGACAAGCGAACGGATCCTGACCGGCTCGGAACTCGACGCGATGGACGACGAGACGCTACGGGCGGCGCTCGGGAGTCTGCACGTTGTCGCCCGCGCGACACCCGAACAGAAGCTGCGGCTCGTCCTGGCCGGGCGCTCGACCGGCCGCACGGTCGCGGTCACCGGCGACGGAGTCAACGACGCGCCGGCACTCCAACAGGCCGACGTGGGTGTCGCGATGGGCAGCGGCACGGCGGTCGCCCGAGAGGCAGCCGACATCGTCCTCGGCGACGACTCCTTCGTGACCCTCATGGGCGGACTCGCAGAGGGGCGGCGGATCGTCGCTAACGTCCAGAAGGGGCTGGTCTTCCTGACCTCGACCCACGTCGCCCTGCTCGGATTCATTCTGATCGCCACCCTGGCTGGCTTTGGCCAGCCGCTCCTCCCGATCCAAATCCTATGGCTCGAGCTGTTCATCGACCTGGCGGCATCCGTCGCCTTTGAACGCGAGCCGGCCGAGCCGGACATCATGCAGCGGCCGCCACGGCCACGCGGTGTGCCGTTGTTGACCGCTGGATTGCTCGTGCGGATCGCCGTGGCGGGCGCCGCGACCGCGATCGCCGCACTTGCGCTGTTGATCGGCATCGGCGGCGACGCGGATCATGCTCGCTGGGTTGCCTTCACGGCGCTGGTGTTGGGACAACTGGTCCGCGCGTACGCGAACCGGTCCCTCATCCATCCGCTGCGCGGCCTGCCGGCCAACGGCTTTCTCGCAATCGCCTGCCTGGTCGGCGGACTGGTCCAGTTGGCCATTCCATACGTCCCGCCACTGGCTGAGGCGTTCCGGGCGACGCCGCTCGACGGGTTCGAGCTTGCGCTCGTCGCGCTGATTGCAATCGTTCCGGCAGTCGTGGCCGAGATCGTCCGATCGGTGCGAGCGACGATCTGGGTGGCCTGAGTGCACTAGCGGCCATGGCTTCACCGACATGATCGGGCTCGATGCGGCGTCTCTTGAGTTAGGTCTCAAGGCGCTGCTCACGCTCTTCGTCGTCATCGATCCCGCCGGACTGGTGCCGGTGTTCGTCTCCCTAGCTGGGGAGCGTTCGGCCAAGGTTCAGGTGACGATCGCCCGACGCGCCGTCCTCCTCGCCGGAGCCGTCCTGCTGTTGTTCTCAGTGGTCGGAGGCCCGGTGCTGACGAGGCTACACGGGCCATCCCTGTCCTCCGTGGCCATTGGCTGGCTCGCCGCGACATCTGGGTGACGATCCGGCTCGTCAACCACAACGTCTACGGGAGACGGTCCGACGGCGGCCAGAGGGTCACGGCCGGGCCGACCAATCGCATCCGCATGGCCGTGGTGGCTCCCGATTCGTGCCCACGCTGCGACTCGACGCGACTCTGCCACTCGACGAGATCGCCGGCGCTTTGAACGACTTTCACCCCGACTCGCTGAACGGCTACGCGTCGATCCTCCGGATCCTCCGGACGACGACGCGGAGACGGCCAGATCCCGGAGCGAGCGATCGCACTTTACCCAACCCCTGAACCCGTCCGGCACGAGGGCTAGCCGAGAACGACTCGGACACGGTGGGTGGCGCCGTCGTCGACGAGCGGGATCGCGGCGCTACGGCCCGGTAGTGCCACTCCGTCGAGCTCCGACGATGCCACCCCGCGACTGGCCCCCCGCGGGTTCTCCACGACGATCTCGTATCTGGCGGAGTGATAGCGGAAGTCGATGTCGTAGCCCGGCCATGCGCGGGGGATGCAGGGATCGAGCAGGAGCGTCGTTCCGCGCAGACGGAACCCAAGGATCCATTCGAGGCCGGCCTGATACATCCAGCCCGCCGACCCCGTGTACCAGGTCCAACCGCC
>JANMPL010000008.1:0-5945 GCA_031369845.1 Chloroflexota bacterium | reverse complement strand
CCGGCGGACCTCCAGGCCGGCGATCCGGCCCGCGTCCTTCGTCGCCTGGCGCTGGGTGTCGTCGAAGTAGGCCGGGACGGTGTTGACCGCCTCGGTGACCTTCTCGCCGAGATACGCCTCTGCATCGGTCTTGAGCTTCTGCAGGATCATCGCGCTGATCTCGGGCGGCGTGTAGGTCTTGTCGCTGACCTTGACGACGACGCCGTCGCTCTTCGGGTCCTTGTCGACGGTGTACGAGACGAGCTCCTTCGCCCGCTTCGTTTCCGCGTCGTCCCAACGGCGACCCATGAACCGTTTGATCGAGTAGATCGTGTTGGCGGGATTCGTGACGGCCTGGCGCTTGGCCAGCTGGCCGACGAGTCGCTCGCCGGTCTTCGTGAAGGCGACAACGGACGGGACGGTCCGGCCGCCCTCAGCCGAAGCGATGACGGTAGGCTCGCCGCCCTCCATCACCGCGACGACGCTGTTCGTCGTCCCGAGGTCGATGCCGATGATCTTGGCCATTGGTGTCGTTACTCCTGTTGGTGTTGGTTAGTCGTTCGGATTTCAGTTGATGGATGGGGCGTCGGCGGCTTCGTTCGCCGGCGCTGCGACGGCGACGAGCGCGGGTCGGACGACCCGGTCCCGGAGTCGATAGCCCCGTCTGATCTCGTCGACGATCTCGCCTTCGCCGTGTTCGGCGCTCGGCACGGTCGCGATGGCTTCGTGTTCCCGGGGGTCGAACGGCGTTCCCGGCGAGACGTCGATCTGCTTGACGCCCTCGCTCTCGAGGAGCGCTCGCAGCTTCCGGTCGATGGCAGCGACGCCCTCGACCCACGGATCCGCCGCGATGGCCTGAGGCCGCGCGTCGATCGCGAGGTCGAAGTCGTCGGCGAGGGCAAGGACCTTGCGGATCAGGTCCTCGCCCGCGAGACCCAGCATGGCCTCCCGCTCCTCTGCGGTCCGACGGCGGTAGTTGGCAAACTCCGCTCGCTCGCGCTGGAGGCCGGCGAGATACTCCTCGGACTTCGCCTGGCTCGCCTCGAGCTCGCCAGTCAACTTCTCGATGTCGGCCAGCAGCTTCGTGGGCGAGATGTCGATCTCGTCCATCCGCTCCTGGGCTCGGGTTCGTTGACTCATGTGGATCCTCCGGGGCGTTTCGTCATGCCGTTCGTCAGGCGTGGATGTTGGCGACGAGCTCGTTCATCAGGCTGGACACGAACCGGACCGTGCCGATCGCCTGCTGGTAGGCCATCCGGGTGGGGCCGAGCACGCCGACGACCCCGACAGCGGTGCCGGGCTCGCCGTACGAGGCGAGGACCAGGGAGACGTCGCGCATCTCCTCGGGACCGTTCTCGGTGCCGATGAATGCCTGGACCCGGCCGGTTCCCTCGATCGAATCGAAGAGCTGGCCGAGATACGCCCGATCTTCGAGGGCCGCAAAGACCCGCCGAAGCTTGTCGCTCCGAACGAACTCCGGTGCCTCCATGACGTGGAGGAGGCCGTCGCTGAAGACCTCCTCGATCAGCGTGGCGTCGTACTCGCGTACCGCGGCCACGACGCGCTCGCCGACACGCTGGACGAGGGACGCGATCGGCCCGATGCCATCGATCCGGGTCAGCGCGCGCTCGGCGTCCACCGCAGTCCGTCCGGCCATCAGGCCGTCGAGGATGACCGCGGCCCGCGTCAGGTCTTCCTGCTCGGCCGGCTCGGAGAGGTTGATCAGCACCTGGCGCAGGGCGCCCTCGCGGAAGACGATGATCAGGCTGGCGAGACGCGCAGAAATCGTGACCAGGTCGATCCGACGGACGTGCGCGGCGCGTGGCTTGGCCGGCGTCGCGATCGCAGCCATTCGGTTCGCTCCTGCGAGGATCGTGGCGGCGAGCCTGAACCACTGCTCGCTCGCATGCTGGACCTGCCCGAACTGGTGGCGAATCATCAACTGCTCGACTGGCGCGAGGACAGCCGCCTCGCTGATCGACTCGACGAAGAAGCGGTAGCCGGCGTCCGTCGGGATGCGGCCGGCCGATGTGTGCGGATGAGTGAGCAGTCCGGCCGTTTCGAGATCGGCCAGGATGTTGCGGACGGTAGCGCTCGATACGCCGAGCCGGTAGCGCTCGACGAGCGCGGCCGATCCGACCGGCGTCGCGGTGGCGACATATTCTTCGATGACGGCCCGCAGGATCGACTGTGCACGCGGATCAAGCGAGCCGGTGGTGCGTACGCGTCGCGCCACGGTTGCCTCGGTTCTATGTGGAAGTTAGCACTCTGGCTGGGTGAGTGCTAACGAATCCTAGCAGTCGATGGTGTCGAGTGTCAACGTTGGCGCCGCTCGTCAGACGAACCTTGGCGCCTTGAATCGAAGCGCGGCGGGCGGCTACCATCCGAGGTGGCTTGTTGCCGGGGCATCGGACGATGAGGGGTCTGAGGATGAGCGAGTCGTCGGGCGGGTCGGGCGGCGGGACACCTCCCGATCGCCCATCGTGGGATCCAGAGCCGGCCGAGACGCCAGCGACTCCACCGGCGCCGCCATCTGCTGCCCCAAGCCTACCGCAGGCCCCACCGCCCGGCCCGATGTGGGGCACGGGAGCCACGCCGCCGCCTGCGGGCACTCCGCCACCGGCCGCGCCAGGCCTGCCGCCGGCCGCGCCACCTGGCCCGATGTGGGGCACGAGCGCGCCGCCGCCACCCGGCCCGACGTGGGCCAGCGGGTCGGCTCCGCCGCCTCCAGTCAAGCCCGGCGGCATCCCGGGCTGCCTGAAGGTCGCGATCATCCTGTTCGTCATTCTTGCCATCGGCCTCGTCGCGTTCGTGGCCCTGGCCGGAACGTTGCTCAACAGCATCGCCGGCAACCTCGGCGGTGACGGCGGTGGAGGCACGGGCATCGATGCCGACTGCCCGTTCCTGTCGGATGCGGACGCGCGAACGCTGTTCGGCGGCAGCGCCGACGCGATCGAGTTGTCGGGTCTCACTGACGCAACGATCGGATTCGTCATCGACAAGCGAGTCCTCTCGACGGCTCCGGACTGCTGGGTCACCGATGGCGACAAGGCCTACATCGCCCGGATCGCCCGATACCAGGGCAACGACGCGGCTTCCGTCTTCGGAGTGGAGCGCCAGGCAGCCGAACCCTCGTCGGATGATCAAGGCGGGGGGATCACCGTCACGACCGAGGGCTACAACGCCGGCGAGGTGTCCGGCCTGGGCGACGAGGCCTTCTGCACGGGCGTCCTCCCGACCGGCATGGCCGGCGTCCTCGTTCGCGAGGGCGATCGCGTGGTGTACGTCTCGGTGGGCCCGGCCAACGAGAATGAGCCGCCCCAGATGGGCCTGTCCGATGGCCGCGTCGTGACAGCGCCGGAACTCTGCAGCTTCTCCCAGGAGGTCGCGCGCTTCATCCTCAGGTGAGTGGGCGCCTTCCCTAGACGAGTCGCGAGAAGAGCTCGTTCGATAGCAGCCTGCCGCGCGTCGTGAGGACGATCCGCGCATCGTCCGTGACCTCGAGAAGCTCCGCGTCTATTGCCCAGTCGAACGAATCGGCCATGGGCGGCTCGTCGGCGTCGGCCAATGGGAGGCCGCGGGCCGTCCGGAGCCCCAGGATCATTCGTTCCGCGACCGCGGTAGCCTCGTCGAGGTGCTCCACGCCACCCGGCGGCAGGCGCGGCGAGCCTCCCAGACCCGGGCTGAGGGCCGCCACGTACGTGTCCAGTCGGGCGGCGTTCCAGCGCCGGCTCGCGCCATCGAAGGCGTGCGCCCCCGGGCCGACTGCCTCGTACGGCCGACGCTCCCAGTACACGATGTTGTGCTGACTCTCGTGGCCCGGTCGAGCCCAGTTCGAAATCTCGTAGCCGTGCCAACCCGCCTCGGCCAGCCGATGGACCGCGTGGTGGTACTGCGCGGCGGCACGGTCCTCGTCCTGGGCCGGCCGCGCGACATCCCGCCACCGCCGGGCGCCTGCCGCGGTCGGGAGGTGATCGCCGCCGGCGCCGGTCAGTCCTTCGGCATCAGGGTCGTCGAGCGTCAGCGCGTAGAGCGACAGGTGGTCCAGCTTGAGGTCAAGAGCTTCGTCGAGCGTGGTCATCCAGGTGCCCAGCATTCCGTCGGGCACGTCGTACAGCAGATCCAGGTTGATCGATGAGATGCCCGCCTTGCGCGCGGCGCGAACGGCATCGGCCACCTCGCCGGGCGCATGCCGTCGGCCCAGCCGCTTGAGCTCGACGGGATCGAGGCTCTGCGCCCCGAACGAGATCCGCGTGATCCCGGCACGACGCTGCCCGGCTGGATTGCCGCGCTCGTCGCCTCCAGGGTTCGCTTCGAGGGTGACCTCGGCGTCTGCGGTCAGGCCGAACCGTCGACGAACGAGGGCCACGAGCCGGGCGAGCGAGGTGGTGTCCACGAGGGACGGCGTCCCGCCGCCGATGTACAGGGAGTCCAGTGGCGGCCGCTCGACAGCCCCCGGCGAGCCGAACAGCTCGTCGAGCGCGTCGGCGCGAAGCCCAATTTCGGTCTCGAGGGCGCCGAGAAGCGCTTCGATGCGGTTCTGCGGACCCCGTGAGTCGGCGCCCGCGTAGACTACGAAATCGCAGTACGGGCAGAGCGAGACGCAGAACGGGAAGTGGACGTAGAGCGCCACCGGAGCCAGTCGCGGCGGTGGCCACTGTCGCGCCGGATCGGCTCGAGCCGGATCCGTTCGCGCCGCCGCTGCCACCCCGCTCACCATCAGCGATCGCGAGGCGCGGACTCCCGGGGGCCGATGACCCGCCAGCCGTCGGGCGGCCGGCGTCGTTTGTCGATCTCCTCCTCTTCGCGGCCGCGAGGCAGGAACTGGCCCGCATGGCCCGTGCAGAGGAAGACCGCGAACCGCGTCACCGCGTGGCCGAGGAACGCTGCCGCGATCCCGCCCGTCACGCCGGTGACCCAACCGCCGGCGAGCCCGATCAAGAGCGCCATGGCAAGCATGTAGCGGTTCCGACCCGGCGCCCCAAGCCGCGTCGCCAGCGCATAGAGGATCGCCTGGATGGCGTTCGCCGCGCTCGGGTTCATGTCGGTCATGAGGAGGATCCCGAAGATCGCCCCGCGGAACGCGACACGTCGATCAGCGCCGTCGCGACGGAATTGACGAGGGCCCCCGGGTAGGACCAGACGTCTGGAAATCGGATGCGCCGGTAGCGGTAGAAGGCGATCCCGAGAGCGATGCCAGTCCCTATCGCGGCATACAGGAACCCGTAGAAGACGGTCAGCCAGCGGTCCGGGCCGGCCCCCAGGAAGAACTCGTCCCGACCCGCGGGGTGGATGAACAGGATGCCGAGGATGAGGGCGAGACCCAGCGCGTACCAGGCAACGCGCCGTCGGAAGGACGGCGGACGGCCGTCGGTTGCCTCGTCGTACTCCGCCGCGTTGAACCGTTCGGCCTCGAGTCGCAGCATGACGAGGAGCAGCGCAAGCCCGGTGGCGATGAGCCGCTGGAGCGTAGGCAGCCAATCCTCCACCGTCGTTACGCCTCGTCCGTGCGGAGCATCGCGAGGAACGCCTCCTGCGGGATCTCGACGGAACCGATCCGCTTCATCCGCTGCTTGCCTTCCTTCTGTTTCTCGAGCAGCTTGCGCTTGCGCGTGATGTCGCCACCGTAGCACTTGGCGAGCACGTTCTTGCGCATCGCCCGCACGGTTTCGCGGGCGATGACGTTCGAGCCGATCGCTGCCTGGATCGGGATCTCGAACATCTGGCGCGGGATGAGCTGCTTCAGGCGCTCCGCCAGAACGCGGCCGACCGACTGGGCCTTGTCGCGGTGGACGATGAGCGAAAGGGCATCCACCGGCTCGCCGTTGACGAGGATGTCCACCTTGACCAGGTTCGCGGCGCGGTATGCGAGTTCCTCGTAGTCCATCGACGCATAGCCCTGGCTGCGGCTCTTCAACTGGTCGAAGTAGTCGACGATCAGCTCGGCCAGCGGCATCTCGAAATGC
>JANMPL010000629.1:0-9743 GCA_031369845.1 Chloroflexota bacterium | reverse complement strand
TCGGCGGACGGAGCGACGGTCGAAGCGGAGTCGTGGCAGGGATCGGGCGATGTGGCAGCGCTGGTCGAGTACGCGAACCTCCACTTCGAGCTCGCTCAGCAAGCGCTCCGGGACGGTGACTTCGCCCGCTACGGCCAGGAGATCGCCCTCGTCCAGGAGGCGCTGGGACAGCTGGAGGAGCTCGTCGGCGGGTCGTCGCCAGGCCCAACGGCGGCGCCCAGCGCCTCGCCGTGAGCCGGGGCGGGGCGATTCTCGCCTCGCTCCTTGCCACCCTCGGCCGGCCTGGGTGGTGGCTGCTCGCTCTTGCGGGGTTCCTCGTCCGCGGCGGCTTCCTGGTCTTCCTCCTACCCATCGTCGTCCTGCCCTCGCCGCTCGCGATATCGAACGTGGTCGCCCCATTCATCGTGCCGATGGCATTTGGCCGCATCGGGCCAGAGACGATTGCCATCGGCGTTGGGGCGGTGGTGGGTCTCTTCGCGTGGCTCCTCATCGGCGGCTCGATCGCGGCGGCGACGGACCTGGTCCTGGTGCACGAGGCCGCTGCTGCCGCCGCCGACGAGGGCGTCGCTCCGTCGCCAGCAGAGGGTCCAGCGGCGATCGACGGTGAGCGGCGCGATCGCGTCCTCGTCGCGACGATCCTCGCGGTCCGGCTGGTTGCCTGGCTCCCCTTCGCGGCAGCCCTCGCCATCGGCCTCGTCAGGATCGTCGCGGTCACGTACATCGAGCTGACTCGTCCCGTCGAGGTCGAGAGCCCACTGGCCCTGCGCGTGGCCATCGGCGCCGCGGGCGAGCTTGCGGTGATCACCGTGGCATGGCTGCTGGGGGAGCTCGTCGGTGGCTTGGCGAGCCGGCGGATCCTGCTCGATCGTTGCCCGGCCGGCCGGGCACTCCTGGCAGCCGTCGGCGACGTCGTCCGGCGACCGGGTTCGACGCTCCTGCCGTGGCTCGTGACGACCGCCCTGTTGTTCACGATCCTCGGCGGAACCGTCGGGGCGGCCAGCGTCGCCTGGTCCCGCATCATCGTCGCCCTGTCCAACCGGCCAACCGACCCGACGACCGTCGCAATCAGTCTCCTGACGTTCGTGGCGATCTGGCTGGCGGCGCTCAATCTCGGGGGTCTGTTCGCGGCGGTTCGAGGCTCCGTCATGACCTTCGAGCATGTCCGGGTCCGGGCGCGAACCGGGACGTTCGGGGCATCGGCGCACCACCGTCCGGGGGATAGGTCCGTCCCGGACCGGGGTGGCAGCCTATAGACCCGGCCCCGGAGGGTCTGGCTTCCACTTGAGGTGATCGATGGCGACGAAGATTGTCGTCTGCCCGGAATGCGACTCGCCGCTGGCTCCCGGCCGCTTCTCGTGTTCGGAGTGCGGTGCGCTCGTCGCCTCCGTCGCGACAGTGTCGCGTTCCTTCGCCCCGGTCGCTGAACCGGTGGCCCAGCCCGTCGCGGCCGAAGTCGCGGCCTCGGCTGCGCCCGTCCCCAGCGCGGCTGCTCCTGTTGCGACGGCGCCTGCGCCGGTCCGCAAGCCGAGACTCCCCTCGACTCCCTCGCGCCGGCCGAAGGTGACGCCCGCCGCCGGCATGACCAACGGGAGCAACGACAGCGCCCCAGGCGGGCTGCCGCCGATGCCTGTCGCGCCGCAGGAACCAATGTCGTGGGTTCTTGCCGAGCCCGCCGGACCCGAGCCCGCCCGGGCGCAGGTCGCAGGCGACGCGCCGCCTCGGTTTTCACCGGAGCAGTCACCGGTTCCATCGGTCCCTGGAGTCCCCGCCGTCCCGACCTGGCCCGACCGTCCGATCTGGCCGCCGGTCCGCACCATCGATGCCGTCGCCGCGCCTGTCGAACCTGCAGCACATCGCGTCCCTGCCGGTGCGTACCTCCCGCCGTCAGCCGTGCTCCCGCCGGCCGAAGCACTCCCGCTGCCCGGAACCGCGCACACCGACGGGTCCGCCAAGGGCAAGAGTGCCGACGGCGGGCCGAGCCTATCGACAAGCTGGCGTCTTCGGTTTGGCGAGGATGCCGGGCCGCTCGGCCTCCCGGCCGACCTGCCCACACGCGTCGTCATGCTTGGGGCGGGTCTCGCCTTGCTTGGCTTCCTGATGCCATGGGCCGACATCGTCATCGGCAGTGGCGTGATGGACGGCTACGTAGCGAAGTGGGGCCTCGCCGGCCCCGGCCATCCGATCATTCTTGTCCTCGTCGCCGGCCTGTTCGGGCTGGCCCTCATCGTCGAGCGGCTGCCGCGCTGGATGCGTCTGGGGCTGCCGTCGATCGGTCTGGCCTGCCTCCTTATTGGCCTCGCCTGGCCCTACCTAGCCGGCCCGTTCGACGCTTCCGTCGGGGTCTACGTGGTCGCGGTCGGGGCGTTGGTGATGATCGCCGGCGGCCTGCTCGATCGGATCAGCACGCGTCACGCGGAGCCCGCCGCAAGCGTCTAGGGCACTCCGGGGCGGCGTCGGTGGCCCCTGTTACACTGCGCCGGACGCCGCGGCCGAAGGCCAGAACGCAGCGCACCGACCGGTCTGAGAGATTCGGAGGCATCCACCAAACCGCATGGACGAGATCTTCGGCGAGATCGGAAAAGCTCTTGGCGGGTTCTTCGGCAGCGCTCCGGTTCAGCTGGCCCTCCAGGCGATCGCGATCTACCTGATCATCCTCTGGCTGGCGGGTGCCTATTGGGCCTTCCGCGACATGCAGCAGCGGACCGAGAATCCGATCCTGCCGTACGTCGCGGCGAGCTTCATCATCATCTTCACCCCGATCTTCTTTCCGTTGGCGATCTTCGTCTACAAGATCATTCGGCCGCACGAGAAGATCGGTGAGGTGTACGAGCGCAATCTCGCGGAGGAGGCGCTCCTCGCCGAGGTCGAGGCGATCCACAGCTGCCCAACCTGCGCCCGCCGCGTGAACGACGAGTGGATCATCTGCCCGACTTGTCGGACCCGCCTGAACCGGGTCTGCCCGAACTGCAGTCGCCTCGTCGGGCTCGACTGGTCGCTGTGCGCCTGGTGCGGCAAGGACTTCGAGCGACGCGACATGCCGGCCGCGGCGATCGCCGGTCCTCGTTCCGCCGCGATCACGCCGCTCCCGGGTGCCATCGACGAAACGGGCCGGATCGCCGCCGATGGCCGTACGTCGCGCGCCAGGTCGTCCGGACCGCGCTCCGTGCCCCCACCCCACGCGTCGCCGGACGTCCTGCCCGAGAGCTGAATCCTCGGGCCGATGGCGCTGCGACTCCTCGCTTCGCTCGTCGTGAGCTCCGCCTCGGACCTCGGAGAGCGACCGCTAGAACGGGTGCTGACTCTCAAGTGACCACAGAGGACGATGACCTCGACGAGACCCCACCTCCTCCGCGGCCCGGGGCGTCCACGTTCACGATCGAGGGGCGCGCTGCGCCGGGGCTCTTCGTTGTTGGTTGGCTCGCCTCGTTGCTCGGGCTCGCGGTCGTCCTCGCCGGGGCCTTCGCCCCGTCGACCGTGCTCGTCTATTTCGTCGGGCCAGGGCTGCTGTCGTTGGGGCTGATCGCTGCCGCGGGCAATCAAGCCTTCGAACGCCGCGCGCGCGGCGAGCCCTACGCGGGTCCCTCGCCAATCCTGGTCTTCGCGGCGACGATCGCCGTCACGTACTTCGTTGGGGCGATCCTCGGACTGCTACTCGATGCCGTTCTGACCTCGACTGGGGCCACGGTCTGGCCGCCCGTCGGGCAGCTTATCGCCGGCGCGGTCACGGCCCTCGTCTTCATCGGCGTCATACGGCTCACTGTCGTCGGGACGCGCGCCCTGTCGTGGTCGGAGATGGGCCTCAGCCGCTTCGACCGACAAGCGGTCAGGGATCTCGCCGCGGGGGCGTCACTGGCCGTGCCCGTGATCGGCGTCACGCTCGTCGTCGGCGCCGTTCTCGTGTCGATCTTCGGCGTCACCAGTCCCAGTCCGCTGCCGCCGACCGGCGAGCTGTCGGGCCTGCTGCTCCAGCTCCTCGCCGGCGCGATCATCGCCCCGATCGCCGAGGAGATCCTGTTCCGCGGCTTCGCGGTGACTGCCTGGCGGCGCTCGATTGGTCCGAGCCGGGCGATCGTCCGCGCGACGCTCCTCTTCGCGATCGCTCATGTCATCGGGGTCGCGCCAACCGATGACTTCGGCCACGCCCTGAGGCTCATGGCAGTCGGCGCCGGAACGCGCCTCCCCGTTGCCTGGGTCCTGGGCTGGGTCTTTGTCCGGCGCGGATCGCTCTGGGCCTCGATCGGGCTGCATGGGACGTTCAATGCCGTGCTCTTGATCCTGGCGCACCTGGCTACGATCGCGACCCGATCCGTCGCCGGCTGAGCCGGCAACTCGCGATGAAGCGCCCGGTGAGCCGCCGATAAGGGCCCCTCGCTACTGTTCGGACCGTTCCCGGGTTCGGATGGCGGGAGGAATCGGCGGGCTTCCGTCGTACGGACCCGGGGACTCCGGTCCGCCGTCGCGCCAGGAGATGAGCGATGGCAGAGCCAGTTCTTCGGGAGGCGGCCGCCGAGGGGCGGCCGCGGGGTCGGGCGATCCGGGAGATGGCGGCCACGGAGCGACCTCGGGAGCGCCTCGCGGCGCGTGGCGCCGCGGGGCTCAGCTCCGCGGAGCTCATCGGGCTCCTGTGGGGATCCGGGTCGCGCGGCCGGTCGGCGGTCGACTTGGCGGAGGACGCGCTCAATCGGCATGACGGCCTGACCGGCCTCGCCCGGGCGACCGACATCGAGCTCGAGGCTGTGCCCGGTGTCGGCGCTGCGAAATCCGCTCAGCTCACCGCCGCGTTCGAGCTCGGCCGGAGGCTGCTCGCAGACTGGCCGGCCGGGCGCTGGACGATCCGATCGGCCCGCGACGTCGCCGACCGCCTCGTCCTCCAGATGGGCCGCCTCGAACGGGAAGAGCTGCGAGTCGTGCTCCTGAACACGAAGAACGTCGTTCTCCGCGTCGCCACGGTCTACCAGGGCAACGTCTCGTCGTCGCTCGTTCGGATCGGGGAGCTCTTTCGCGACGCAGTGAGGCTCAACGCGGCCGGGCTGATCCTCGTACATAACCATCCAAGCGGTGACCCGACGCCGTCTCCCGACGATCTCCACCTGACCGCCGAGGCCCTCGCCGCCGGCCGGCTCCTCGACATCGACCTGCTTGACCACCTCGTCGTCGGCCACGATGCGTGGGTGTCGCTCCGCGATCGGGGAGTCTCGTTCGATCGACCGGATCCGCGGCGAAGCGTCGCAGAGTAGCGAGCGGCAGCCGAGCAGGCCTCCGAATCGGGGCCGACGGCGGCTCCCGATCGTCCGTTGTTCCGGCTGCCGTAACAGCGAGGAGGGCACCTTCCTCGTGGCCCTCGCGGCGCGGCCGGACGAGCCGGGTATACTGCACGGGCTTCCCCGCTTTGATCCCGAGCGCGCGATCCCCCGGTGCCCATCCGGGCCAGAGGGAGCCGCTGCGAACACCGGACTCGACCCGACCCGCACGAAGGACCCTCCCGCCACATGCTCGACCGCTTCCTCGGCCTCTTCTCCCGCGACATCGGGATCGACCTCGGGACCGCCAACACGCTGGTCCACGTCCGCGATCGCGGAATCGTCATGAGCGAGCCGTCGGTCGTCGCGATCGACGCCAAGACCAAGCGGGTCCTCGCGGTCGGTGCGGAGGCCAAGCGGATGGTCGGCCGGACACCGGCCAGCATCATCGCGATCCGGCCGCTCCGCGACGGCGTCATCAGCGACTTCGACGTGACGGAGGAGATGATCAAGTACTTCGTGCGCCGGGTCCACGATCGCGTCGGGCTCATTCCGCGGCCGCGGATGCTCCTCGGCATCCCGTCCGGCGTGACGGAAGTCGAGAAGCGAGCCGTCCGCGACGCCGCGCTGAACGCGGGCGCCCGCTGGGCGCGGCTCATCGAGGAGCCGATGGCCGCCGCGATCGGCGCGGGCCTTCCTGTCAGCGAGCCGTCGGGCAGCCTCATCGTCGACATCGGCGGCGGCACGACGGAAGTTGCGGTCATCAGCCTCGGCGGCATCGTCGTCTCTCGATCGATCCGGATCGGTGGCGACGAGATGGACCAGGACATCGTCGCCTTTGCCCGGCGCGAGTACAACCTCTTCCTCGGCGAGCGGACGGCGGAAGACATCAAGATCGCGATCGGGTCGGCCTATCCGGGCGACTGGGACCAGCAGCGGATCAGCCTTCGCGGTCGCGACCTGCTGACGGGGCTGCCGCGCAGCGTCGAGGTCGGCGCCGACCAGATCCGCGAGGCGATCGAGCCGTCCGTCCAGCAGATCGTCGATACGATCAAGGACACGATCGAGGAGACGCCGCCGGAGCTCGTCGCCGACATCATGGACCAGGGCATCGTCCTGGCCGGGGGCGGGGCGCTCCTCGCCGGTCTGGATCGGCGGACGGCTGACGCGACGCAGATGCCGGTCCACATCGCCGACGACCCGCTGACCTGTGTCGTGCGGGGTACGGGGATCGTGCTGCAGGAGCTCGGCAACCCGTCGATGGACCGCGTTCTCGTCACCGACACCTACGCGCGCGCGCCGCGGTAGGGTGAACGGAGCAAACCTCGGGCCGATGGCGTGGGAGAAACCTCGGGCCAATGGCATCGCGGAGCTCCGCCTTGGACCTCGGTGGGCGCAAAGGCGGTTCTACGTTGAGGGTGGCGGTTCGGAGAGTCTGGGTCTCAGTTTGAATGCGCGTTAGGCTTCACCAGTCATGAGTTCTTTGCTCGCGTCTCGGACCGCCCGCCGCCGCTCCATCGTGTTCATTGGGCTGATTGCCACGACGCTCGTCATGATGGCGTTCTCGTCGAACCCGCTCGTCCGCGAGTTCCAGGGCGCCGTCGGTTACGCCATCCGTCCGATCCAGGGGGCGGTCGACAGCGTGGCCGAGGGGATCTCGGGAATCTTCCAGTCCGTATCGGACATCGAGCGGCTGAACTCCGACAACACCGCGCTGCGTCGCGAGAACGAGCGGCTCAAGGCCGAGAATCTCAGGCTGCTGGAGGCGCAGCGCGAGAACGAGCTCCTCACCGGCGTCCTCCAGCTCCAGAACGGCTTCGGCTACAAGACCGCGGCGGCCGAGGTGATCGCCCGCGAGTCCTCGGAGTTCCGCCGCCTGGTGACCATCAGCAAGGGCAGCGACGACGGGATCGAGCTGGGCGATGTCGTCATCGCCGAAGGTGGTGCTCTAGCCGGCCGCGTCACGGAGGTCGGGCCGAATTACGCTAACGTCGTCCTCATCACCGACCAGTCCTCGACCGTCATCGGCCTGGTCCAGTCGAGCGGCGCGATCGGCAAGGTGATCGGGCAGCTGGGCGGCACGCTGATCATGGCCGACATCGATTCGACGGACAAAATCGAGCTCGGGGACGAAGTGGTGACCGCCGGCATCGAGCTCGCGAGCGGGATCCGGTCGCCATATCCGAAGGGCCTCCTTCTGGGCCAGATCGTCGACATCCGGCGGGATGCCAACAGCGTCGTGCAGACGGCCTTCCTCCAGCCGACGGCCAACCTCGAGAAGGTCGAATACCTCCTTGTCGTCCTCGACTATGTCGGGGGCCTGCCGCCGGCCGACGAGCAGCCGATCGACTGCTCCATCACCGGCCCGGGCGGCGCCCTGCCAGGCGGCGAGCAGCCGTGCATCGAGCCGTCGCCGTCGGTCGCGCCGTCGGTCCCGGCGCCGTAGCCGCAGCCGTCGCCCCTGCTACCCTGACCTGCGAATGAAGGGCATCGTCCTCGCCGGCGGCACGGCCACCCGGCTCTTTCCGCTCACGATCGTGACGAACAAGCACCTTCTCCCGATCTACGACCGTCCGATGATCTATTACCCGATCGAGACGCTGGCGGGGATGGGGATCCGCGAGGTCATGGTCATCGTCGGCGGCAAGAGTGTCGGGGACGTCGTCGAGCTGCTCGCTGACGGCGCTCATTTCGGGCTCGACCTGACCTACCGCTACCAGCGCGGCGCGCTCGGGATCGCTCACGCGATCGGGCTCGCCCGGGACTTCGTCGGCGACGAAGCGTTCTGCTGCATCCTCGGCGACAACATCCTCCGGGGACCGGACCTGACGGCGATGGCCCAGGAATTCGAGCGAGGTTCGTGGGGCGCGGGAACGCTGCTCTATCGGGTGCCGGATCCGGAGCGGTTCGGTGTCGCTGAGATGGACGCGGCGGGCAACGTCGTCGGGTTCGAGGAGAAGCCCGAAACGCCGAAGAGCGACCTGATCCCGATCGGGGTCTACTTCCTCCGACCGGAGGCGTTCGACGTCATCGACCATCTCGCGCCGTCGGGACGGGGCGAGTTCGAGATCACCGATGTCCTGAACCACTTCATCCCGGGCGGTCGGCTCTTCAGCCGCGTCTACGAGGGTCACTGGGCCGACGCCGGGACGGTCCCGTCGCTGCTGCGGGCCGCCGAGCTCGCCAGCGACGACGACCAGGCGGGCCGGCTCCAGCCACCGATCGAGCGACCGGTCGGGTGAGCGACTCGGCGGCGCAGGGCTCGATCGGGGCGGGCGCGATCGGTCCGGAAGCCAGCCTCCTGGTCACCGGTGGCGCCGGCTTCATCGGTTCATGCTTCGTGCGAGACGTGCTCGCCCGACGCGACGGCACCCGGATCACGGTGATCGACAAGCTGACGTACGCCGGCAATCGGGCCAACATCGCCCCGGTCGAATCCGATCCGGAGCAGGCCGCGCGGCTGCGCTTCGTCGAAGGCGACATCGCCGATCCGGATCTCGTCGGGCCGCTCGTCCGCGATGCCAACGCCGTCGTCAACTTCGCTGCCGAATCGCACGTCGATCGGAGCATCCTCGATCCCGAGGCATTCCTCCGGACGGGGGTCATCGGCGTCCACGTCCTGCTCGAGGCGGTCGTGGCGGCATCGGCCGCCCGCTCCCGGCCAGTTCGCTTCCTGCAGGTCTCGACGGACGAGGTTTACGGCTCCGTCGAAAGCGGCCGCTCCCGGGAGACCGACCGACTCGAGCCTCGTTCGCCCTATTCCGCCGCGAAGGCGGCCGGCGAGCTGCTCGTCGGGAGCTACGTGACGACACACGGCGTCGACGCCGTCGTCACCCGCGGATCGAACACGTACGGGCCCTTCCACCACCCGGAGAAGCTCATCCCGCTGTTCGTGACGAACGCGATCGACGACGAGGCGCTGCCGCTCTACGGCGACGGTCTCCAACAGCGCGATTGGCTCTACGTCGCCGACCACGCGGGCGCGATCGAGCACGTCCTGCGCCACGGTCGCAGCGGCGAGACCTACAACATCCCGGGCTCGGCCGAGATGACGAACCGCGATGTCGTGGCGGCGCTCCTGGAACGGCTTGACAAACCGTGGTCGCTGGTCCGGAGCGTCCCGGACCGGCCAGGTCACGATCGGCGCTACGCCCTCGACGGCTCGAAGCTCGCGGCGCTCGGCTGGCGGAACCGGACGGCCTTCGCCGATGGCCTCGCCACCACGATCGACTGGTTCCTGGCCAACGAGGCCTGGTGGCGTGCGGCAAAGTCGGGCGACTGGGACGCCTACTACGAACGCCAGTACGGATCACGCCTCGCGCACGGCCAGGCCGTCGCTGAGACCGGCGTGTCGTCGGAGGCTTGACAGGGTGCGGGTCGCTGTGACCGGCGCCGGCGGGCGGCTCGGCCGAGCCATCGTCCTCGCGCTCCAGGACGCGCCCTACACGGGCCTCGCTGGTCCGATTGCCTGGGACCGAGCGGCCTACGACCTCGACGCTCCCG
>JANMPL010000604.1:0-5249 GCA_031369845.1 Chloroflexota bacterium | reverse complement strand
GAACTCCCCGCCGAACTCCACCCTGCTCGTGGGGCTTCCGACCGGCGCGACCGCCGCTTCTCCCGAGCCTTCGGCGGCCTCGCCCGCGACGTCGACCGCCCCTTCCGGCCCCGAGCAGGCGCCCGGCGCGCTCCAGGCGCTTGTCGACGCTGCGCCACCGGGCGCGGTCGTCGTGATCCCGCGGGGCGTCTACCGGGAGGAAGTCACGGTCGACCGGCCGCTGACGCTGCGCGGCGACGGCGGCGCCGCCGAGATTCGCGGCTCCGACATCTGGCCCGGTTGGCGGGCCAACGGCAGGATCTGGCAGAGCGAGAGCGCCGTTCCATCCTTCAGCGGCGGGGGATCCTGCCGCGAGCCACGCTGCGCCTGGCCCGAGCAGGTCTTCGTCGACGGCCAGCCGCTCGCCCAGGTGGCTGCCGAACCGACGACCGGTCAGTTCTCGGTCGATCAGGACCGCCGGGTGCTGCTGGCCGACGACCCGACTGGACGGCTGGTCGAAGTCACGGTTCGGGAGAGGTGGCTCACGGTCGAGGCGGCCGACGTCACCGTCGAGGACCTGGCCATGCGCCACGCTGCGTCGCCGCCGCAGCACGGGGCGCTACAGGCGCTGCCCGGCGCCGATCGCCTGACGATCCGCCGCGTCCAGCTCTCCGATGCCCACGGCGCCCTCGTCAGCTTCCAGGGCGTGGCCGGTGCCAGCCTGATCTCGAGCGACCTCACCCGCGGTGGTCAGCTCGGCGTCCACGCGGGCGGAGAGGGAACGACCGACCTGACGATCCAGGGCAACCGGATCGCCGGCAACAACACCGAAGGCTTCGATTCCGGCTGGGAAGCCGGCGGTCTCAAGGCCGCTCTCGCCACCAATCTGCGGGTGATCGACAACGTCGTGGACGGCAACGACGGTCCCGGGATCTGGTGCGACATCGACTGCAACAACTTCACGGCCAGCGGCAATCGAGTGTCCGGCAATACGAGAGCCGGGATCATGTTCGAGATCAGCGATGGTGCCACGGTCGAGAACAACATCGTCTGGGAAAACGGCTGGGGCTACCCGACGTGGGGCTGGGGCGCCGGCGTGCTGATCAGCTCGTCGTCGAACGCAACTGTCCGCGACAACCTCCTGGCCTGGAATGCCGACGGGATATCGGTCGTCAGCCAGAGCCGGGATCGCCCTGGCGGCGACGCCGTTCGTGGCGTCTCGGTCCTCGACAACACGATCATCTCGGATGCCATGGGTGGCTTCATGCTGGCCTGGCTCCAGGATTGGCCGGGCTCGATGTATGCCGCCGACTCGAAGAATGTCGGCGCCGGCAATCGCTTCTGGCACGAGTCGCCCGAGCCGACGGAATGCCGGTTCGAGTGGGCTGACTGCCTTGATCGCCTGGCCGCGTTCTCGGAGACTCCCGGTGGCAGCGGGAGCACCTATCTGCCCGATGAGGCGGCCCGCGTCGCCCTCGCCGAGACAGGCGTACCGGCTCATCCGATCCCGCATCCCACCGGCGAGGCACCGCGCCTGCGGACTGTCCTGCTCGCGGCTGGCGCGGTCGGACTCGCCGCGCTCGCGCTGATCGCCGTCGTCATCGTCCTGTACCGCCGCCGGGACCGCCGCCCCAAGCAGCCTCGCGACTCCTCGACCGGCGGCGACCGTTGACCGCCTCCAACATCGCCAGACGCGCCCTTTGGGGCATCGCCGACCAGATGCTCTCGAGCGGCACGAACTTCGGTCTGGGGGTGTTTGTCGCCCGGTCCGCCACTCCGAGCGAGTTCGGCGTCTACGGCCTCATCTTCGCGACCTACCTGATCGCCCTCAACGTCGCACGGCCACTGTCGAGCGAGCCGCTCCTCATCCGCTTCACCGGCGCGGCCCCGGCCGCATGGGCCGTTGCGATCCGGGGATCGGCGGGGTCGGTCATCGTCGTCGGATCCGTGCTTGGCGTGATCTCGATCCTCGTCGGCCTCATCGTCGGCGGCTTCGCTGGCAATGCCTTCGTGGTGCTCGGGGTCGCCCTGCCCGGTCTGCTCCTGCAGGATGCGTGGCGGCTTGCCTTCTTCGGGCGGGGTGACGCCCGGGCGGCGCTCCTCAACGACCTGGTCTGGGTGGGTGTCCTCTTCCCGGTCATCGCCGTGCTGGTCCTGACCGGCCTCGACACGCCGCTGGCGCTGATCATCGCTTGGGCGGTGTCGGCCAATGTCGCCGCACTCATCGGAATCCGCCAGATGGGAATCGCCCCCCGCCCATCGGCGGCGCGCGGGTGGCTCCGAGAGCAGCGCGACCTGGGGCGGCCACTCCTGGGCGACCGGATGGCCACGAACGGCGTGGCGGAGCTGGCCCCCTATGCCATCGGTACGATCGCCGGCCTCCCGGCGATCGGAGCCATCCGCGCTGCCCAGCTCCTGCTCGGGCCGTTCGGGGTCATCTTCCAGGGCATCAGCCTGATCTCGCTGCCCGAGGCAGTCCGCATGGCGGCCAGTCCGCGCCAACGTCTCCTGCCCGCGACGATCGTCTTCACGGCCGGCCTCGTGATCCTCGCCCTCGCGACCGGGCTCGCTCTGTCGCTGCTGCCCGATTCGATCGGCCGGGAACTCCTGGGTCAGACGTGGACCTCAGCCCGCGAGACGCTCTTGCCGTACACCCTCGTCCTCGCCGGCTCGATGTTCGGGGCCGGACCCAACGTCGGGCTGCGGGCCCTGCCGGCGGCGATCGAGAGCCTGCGGGTCGGCATCGTCCGGTCGGTCCTGCTCCTGACTGGAACGCTCGTCGGGGCCAGCGTCGGGGCCGCGCCGGGGGCGGCTCTCGGGATGGCCGCCGGTCAGTGGATCGGCAACGGCGTGTCGTGGGCGCAGTTCATCGTCTCCATCAACCGAATCAGCGTGGCTCGGAGCGTCCCGCCCGCGCCCCCATCGGCGTGAACCGGTCTGTCGAGATCGCCGGAGAAAGCTTCGTGGTGCGGGCAGGCACCTCCATGAGCCGACGGTCCGGCGTCCTTCGAGCCGGCCTGTAGTACTCTCGCGGGCCGGGGAGATCCCGGGACAGCGACAGGGGACGGCGACCGGCCGATCGCCGGCGCATCGTCCGCCATCGCGAGGCGCGGGTGGGCTTCAGGAGGGACTAGATGGACGTTTCGGCACGCGTTGCACTCGGCTCGAGCCGGGTCCACGTGACGAGGATGGGACTGGGCACGGTGCCGCTCGGCGGCCTGTACGAGCCGATCGGCGACGAAGATGCCGGGGCCCTCGTTCGGCGCTCATACGAGCTGGGCGTGCGCCTCTTCGACACGGCGCCCCAGTACGGCAGCGGGCTCGCCGAGCGACGCCTCGCGCGTGTCCTGCGCGACCTGCCTCGCGATGACGTGACCGTGGCGACCAAGGTCGGCCGCCTCATCCGGCCCACGTCGACGCCGGCCAAGGTCGTCACGGTGCTTCGCGAGGCGATCACGAATCGGGACGCGAGCAGATTCGTCGGCGCTTCGCGGCACGTCGTCCATCGCCTGCAGGGCAAGACGGCGCATGTGGCTCCCGCCACGCCTCCCGCGGACGCAACCGACCCGCGCCTCGGGCCGGTGTTCGACTTCAGCTACGACGGAGCGATGCGATCTCTCGAGGAGAGCCTTGAGCGGCTCGGGCTCGACCGGGTGGACATGCTCCTCCTGCACGATCCCGACCACTACTTCAAGCAGGCCATGGCGGGCGCGGTCCGAGCGCTCGAGCAGCTGCGCGCCGACGGCACGGTCGGTGCGATCGGGGTCGGCATGAACCAGTCGGCGATGCTCACCCGATTCGCTCGGGAAGCGAACTTCGACTGCTTCCTGGTCGCGGGTCGCTACACGCTGCTGGACCAGACGGCGCTCGACGACCTCCTGCCGGCGTGCGAGAGCCGAGGCAGCAGCGTCATCGTCGGCGGCGTCTACAACAGCGGCATCCTGGCCGACCCGCGCCCCGGCACCCACTTCAACTACGAGCCGGCGGCACAGGCTGTGCTGGACAAGGCGCTCTCCATCAAGGCCGTCTGCGATCGCTACGACGTCCCGCTGAAGGCCGCGGCGGTCCAGTTCCCACTTGGCCACCCGGCGGTCGCCGCGGCTCTCGCCGGCTCCCGGTCGGTGGCCGAGGTCGAAGAGAACACCGCGATGCTCGCGCATCCGATCCCGGCCGACCTGTGGGCCGAGCTCCGGCACGAGGGGTTGATCGCGCCGCACGTCCCGACGCCCGGGCCGGGGGCCATCACCGCCAAGACGAGCGAGGCCGAGGGTGTCCCAGCCGGTGCCGCTTCCTCCTAGTCGACCCATCAGATAACCCCGGAGGCCCGTTCGAACCGTGCGCTTCACCGAGACCGAGATCCACGGCGCGTTCATCATCGAGCTCGAGCCGCACGCCGACGACCGCGGCTTTTTTGCCCGGACGTTCTGCGCCCATGAGTTCGCCGAGCACGGGTTGACGACGAAGATCGCCCAGGCGAATGGGTCCTTCAACAACCGACGCGGAACGCTCCGCGGGCTGCACTACCAGGACGAGCGGGCACCGGAGGCGAAGCTCGTGCGCTGCATCTCCGGCGCGATCTTTGACGTGCTCGTCGACATGCGACCGGGCTCACCGACCTACCTTCGCCACGTCGGCGTCGAGCTGAGCGCAGCGAACCGGCGCCAGCTGTTCATCCCGGAGCTCTGCGCCGCCGGCTACCAGACCCTCGCCGACGACACCGAGGTCGCCTACCAGGTCAGCGAGTTCTACACGCCGGAATCGGAACGCGGCATGCGGTACGACGACCCGCTGCTGGGCATCGCCTGGCCGTTGCCGGTGACGGAGATCTCCGCCAAGGACGCCGCCTGGCCGCTGTTGTCGCGCGAGGAGGTCCGGCCATGATCATCGTCGACAACGCCCTCCGAGCCAGGGCGGAGGCCGGCAATCCCCTGCGCGTCGGCATGATCGGGGCGGGCTTCATGTCCCGTGGCATCGCCAACTCGATCCTCCACTCCTTCCCCGGGATGCGGCTCGTGGCGGTCGCCAACAGAACCCTCCCGACGGCCGTCCGCGCCTACACGGAGGCCGGAGCCCCGGCCGAGGACATCGTCACGGTCGGGTCGGCCGATGCGCTGGAGGACGCCATCCGCGCCGGCCGGTATGCGGTCACCGACGATCCGATGGTCGTCACGGATGCCCCGTCGGTGGAGGCGATCATCGAGGTCACCGGGACGATCGAGTACGCCGCTCACGTCGTGATGCGGGCCATCGAGCGCGGCAAACACGTCGTC
>JANMPL010000588.1:0-1943 GCA_031369845.1 Chloroflexota bacterium | reverse complement strand
GCCGCGACGTTCGCCGTCAGCGTCCACGGCGTCGTCGTCCAAACGAGCAGGGATTCACCCGGCCGGTCGACGAGCGGGAGCTTGACGGTCAGGCCCGGGTCCTCGCGATCGCGGTAGCCCTCGTTCATCTCCATCTCGGAGAGCCCGGTCCCGCACCGGGCACACCACGGCATCGTGTCGTGGCCCTTGTAGATCAGGCCGCGCCGATGACACTCGGCCAGGAAGCCCCAGATCAGGTCGTTGTTCTCGTTGCTGAACGTGAAGTAGCTGCCGCCGACGTCCTTCATCCCGAGGCGCCCGACGAGCATCTCCACGGTGTCGGTCACCGGGCCGGAGGGTCCCTCGATCGTCGTGACCTGGCTGGGGTCGGCGGCGAGGTGGTCTCGCAGGCGGCGGAGCTCATTCGGATCGTTCCAGTCCATCCACATTCCGAGCCGCTCGGACTGCTCCGTCTGGCGGGCGGCGTACGTCAGGACACGCTGCTTGCACTGGCTGACGAACTCGGCGATGCCGTAGGCCTCGATGTCGCGCTTGTTCGTGAAGCCCAGGTCGCGCTCGACGTTGACCTCGACCCAGAGACCCTGGCAATCGAAGCCGTTCTGATAGCGCTCGTTCTCGCCGAGCATCGCGTGGAATCGCTGGAAGACGTCCTTGTACGTCCGGCCCCAGGCATGGTGGACGCCCATCGGGTTGTTGGCCGTGATCGGCCCGTCCAGGAAGCTCCAGCGGGGACCGTCCGCATTCTGGGCGCGGAGGCGGGCGAACGTCCGGCGCTGTTCCCACTGGGCCAGAATCTCGTGCTCCTGGGTGACGAGGTCGGGCTTCGCGCTGACGGGTCGGAACATCTGGCCTCGGCTGCGACGGGGTGGCGCGGCCACCGGGAACGGGCGTCCGAGTATCCTACCCGCGATGCAATCTCCGCAGGAGGCGCGCCGGCGAGCGCGCTCGCCGTTCGTCGCGGCTGTCCTGTCTCTGTTCTTCCCGGGGCTGGGTCATGCCTACGCCGGCGCCTACCATCGCGCCCTGGGCTTCGCGGCGCCGCCGATTCTCCTCTTCGCGCTGCTCGCCGGCGTCGTCCTCCGGGCGAACCAGGCCGAGCTGTTCGGACTGCTCCTGGCGCCATGGGTCCTGCCCAGCGTCTTCGTCCTGAACCTCGTCGCATTGCTCTACCGCCTGCTGGCGATCATCGACGCCTATCGAGTGACGGTCTTCCTCAACGCCGTCGCGTTAAGCGGCGGCGGGCGGCTCGGCCGGCCACGGATCGTCTTCAACCCGCTGTCGATGGCCGGGCTCCTGGCGGTGATCCTCATCATGTCCGGCGGGCACATCGTCGTGGCCCGCTACGACCTGGCGGCGCTCGACCTCCTCCGCAGCTGCATCTTCATCACGAGCGACGAGGTGTGCGTCGAGCCGACACCCTCAGGCTCCCCCAGCGATACCGATCCACCGACCGAGAGCAGCACCCCGGAGCCGACCGTCACCGAGCCGCCGATCCAGGGCTCCGCCCTGCCGAATGTCACCATCCCGCCGTGGGACGGCAAGGAGCGGCTGAACATTCTCCTCATCGGGACCGACCAGCGGCCGAAGGAGGGCACCTACAACACCGACACGCTGATCGTCGTCTCGATCGACCCAACGACGAAGCAGGTCGCGATGTTCAGCCTGCCGCGCGACTCGTGGGGCATCCCGATGCCGGCCGGGCCCCTCCGCAACGCCTTCGGATCGAAGTACCAACAGAAGATCAACGCGTTCTTCACTGCCGTCCGCAACCGCTCCGACCTCGTCGCAGGAACGGACCGCACGCGCGGCTACAACGGCCTGAAGCTCGTCTTGGGCCAGCTCTACAACCTCGACATCAAGTACTTCGTCGAGGTCAACTTCGATGGCTTCAAGCAGGTCGTCGACGCGATGGGCGGTGTCACAATCAACGTCCAGTTCCCGGT
>JANMPL010000547.1:0-1799 GCA_031369845.1 Chloroflexota bacterium | reverse complement strand
GACGAGCGCATCGTGCGCCAGTCGAGCGACCGCCACACGCGCCGCTCTCAGTCCGAGAGGAAGGCCGATGGCGAGGGAGACGGAGGCGATCGTGACAGCTTGCCACCGGATGGTGCTCGCCGCCTGACCCGGCCGTAGGCCTAGGGCCCGGAGCACAGCCAGTTCAGCGCTGCGCCGTCTCGGGGTGAACAGCAACGCGTTACCGACCAGTGCGAGCCCGAGCGCGCCGAAGAAAACGCCGAGGGCCAACGGCACTGGTCGCAACTGGGTGATGTGGGCGATCTCCATCGGAGGATCGGCAAGCGCGTAGGCGGTGGGGGTGATCGTGTCTTGGCCGATTACCTCCGCCAAACGCGAGTACAGGGCCTGAGGGCTGATCCCGTCGGCCGCTCGAAAGGCCAGGGTGACGAACCGCTGGCCCACCGCGACGCGGTCGAGCCCCTCGGGTGTCAGGAGGATTGAGGGCGAAGCGAGCTGATTGCTGTCTTTGGGGTAGAGCGTGGCGATGCCGACGACGGTCACCGGGACGTCGCCTCTCGGGGACGACATCCGGATGATCGCCCCGACTCGCCGGTTGGTCAGTCGGGCAAGCCCTGCGCCCAGTACGGCTTCGTCCGGCGACGCCGGCAGCCGACCGTCGCGCAGGGTCAGCGGCAGTGATCCCCCGAGGACGTCGAAGGACATGGCCCGGCCGGCGATGCCGTCGACCTGCGTCTCCACGTCGGTGATCAGCGCCCAACCGGCGATGTCATCGTGTCCGATGGCGATCGTGCTGGCTTCGGCCGCGGGATCGTCGTTGAAGACATCGAGGAGAACACTCCACGTCCACCCCCAGCGAGCGGTGTCGCGCTCGAGATCGCGCAGGTTGCCTGCATAGGCAAGGCCGCCGGCGATCCCGGCCACACCCAAGATGCCGGCGACCAACGCTGACCAGACAGGAACCCGGCGGGGGCCTCGACCGCGCGCCAGCGCGAACCGGATACCTGCCGCGGCCGCCACTGGCGCCGCCACCCACCCCAGCGAGGTCGCTCTCGTCCGTGGATCCTCGGTCTGCCGAAGACGCGTCGCCATCATCGCTGCCGCTGCCGCCAGAGCGACAGTGAGGGCGGCCGCAGCCGCTCCGGCAGCGATGAGAACGAACAATCCGGGCGATGCACCCGCGTCGGGGTCGACACGGCGTGCGCTCGCGCCGAATGGGGTTAAGCGGGCCAAGAGGAGGGTCACGGTGCTGGCCAGGACACCAGCCAACGCGGCGGCCGGAATTGTCTCGGCCGTTCCGAGGCCGACGATCATCCGTCGGGAAGCGCCGATCGAAGCGAGGATTGCATGGTCCACTCGGCTGCGGGCAAGGTGCCGCGTCACTGCGACCGCGATGCCGGCGAGGAGGGCCAGACCAGCAGCCACGACGAACACGAGCGCGCCCTCCGCCAACATTCGGTTGCTGCGTTCCAGCGGGTCGGCAAAGTCGCTGAGCGCCTCGAGCTTCACGTCGGGCGACACCGCATGCGCTCGGTCAGTAAAATCGGCGAGCGCGTTTGCGCCACTACCATGGTCGAGCCAGAGATAGCCGAAACCGCCGTGCCCTGATGCACCACCGAGATGACCGGCATCGGACACGTGACGACGGGAGAACGCCGTGGAGACATATGCCGTGGCGTTGTTGCCGGAACGCTCGAGGCGATCGACCATGTACTCACCGATGCCCACGACCGTCAGGGTCAGTTGCGGCCCCGGTTGCAGCTCCTGGTCACCCGGACCCGCCTCCGAGAAGATGGCTTCGAGCGTGTCGGGCGAGAGCG
>JANMPL010000510.1:0-5183 GCA_031369845.1 Chloroflexota bacterium | reverse complement strand
AGCTCTCGTCGCCGGTGTCGCGCGCGCGCTGGACGTAGAGCTCCGTCAGCTCCCGCGACCGGTCGAAGTCGTCCATCCACTTCGACCAGTTGGCTGGCAGGGTGCTGAACTCCCAGCTCCGAACTCGCTCCTGGATCTCGTGACCCCGCCAGATCGCCTCGTGATCCGGCGGTTGACCGAGTTGGAGTTCCGCAGCGGCGGCACTCATCAGGGCGAACGAGTAGAGCCCCGGATCCGCGTCTGCATCGAGCAGGTCCACCGCGCTCCGAGCGTGGCGAGCGCCGGCCGCCAGATCGTGGTCGTACATCCATGCCAGCCGGGCATGAACCCGGGCGCGCCCGGCTGGATCGGCCGTCCGGGCGAGCGTGCTCTCCAGCAGCCGGCAGGCGTCGCGAGCGTCGCCGTCGTACACGATCAGCGTGGCAAGCAGGATCTCGGCGTCGAGCCTGAGAGCGGCGTCCTCGAGTGTCGGGACGATCTCCGTGAGCTCCGCGTGCGCCCTGATCGTGTCCCCTGCCAGGAACACCCGCTCGGCCCGCTTGACCAGGATCCGCTGCCGGCCGAGCGCGTCGTCCGCCGGCCAGCGGCGCACGGCGTCGTCGAGCAACTCGACGGCTGTCGCGATCGCGCCACGAGCTGCCGCAAGATCGGCCGCCGTCGCCAACGCCGACGCAACCTCGAGACTCGGAGCCGGGGAGCTTGCTGCGAAGTGGCGGGCGCGCTCTTCCGGATCTGAGGCGAGTTCTCCGAGCCTGCGGTGCACCTCACGTCGCCCGCTGGTCGTCGCTGTGTCGACGACGGCCGCAGCGAGCAACGGATGGCCGATCCGGAGCAAGGACTCGTCGCCGAGCTGGGTCTCCAGCACGCCTGCTTCGCGCGCAGGTTCCAGTGCCGCTTCGACGGCCGCCTCTGAAAGACCGGTCACGCGTCCGACGAGCGCCACCGTCGGCTGGGCCGCGAGCGCAATAGCGAGGAGCTGGCGGCGGGTCGCGTCGGGCAGGACATCGAGCCGGCGCCGAAGCAGGTCGCGGAGCGATGCCGGCACGACATCACGGGTGTCGGTGCCGGCGTCTGCCCCCGCCCCCGCGCCGGTGGCCGATGGACGTCTCGCCGCCAGTTCCCGGGCCAGCTCGAGGGCGTAGAGAGGATTGCCGCCCGATTGCCCGTGGACGCGGACGAGCACCGGCCGCGGCAGCGATAGATCGAGCCTCGTCCGGAGCAGATGGTGGAGCGCGCCAACGGCGATCGGGCCGAGGCGTCGCCGTTCGACGAGCTCCTCGGGGAGCAGTTCAGCCAGGCCCGGTGGGGCGGCGCCGCCGGCCGGCCCCTCAGCTGCAACGCGGGTCGCGGTCAGGACTCCGACTCGTTCGTCCCGCAACCGCCGGACGGCGTATTCGAGGGCGGTCTGCGACGGAGCATCGAGCCACTGGACGTCGTCCACGGCGATCACCAGCGGTCGTTCCGAGGCGAGGATGCGGAGCGCATGGAGCGTGGCTACGCCGATGATTCCGGCCTCGATCGGGTCAACCGCCGGCACCCGATAGAGGGCCACCTCCAACGCCGCCCGTTGCGGCGGAGGAAGCCGCCGGGCAAACTCGTCGATCTCGCGCTCGAACAGATCGCCGAGGCCGGAGAACGAGAGACGGACCTCGCCGGACGCGGGTCGCGCCGTGAGCACGCGCGCGCCGCTCGTTTCCGCGGCAGCGACGGCCTCCTGCCAGAGCGTCGTCTTGCCGATTCCGGCCTCGCCATCGATCGCCAACCCGCGCGGACCGATCGCCAGCCCGGCGACGAAACGCTCGACGGCCTCCTGTTCAGCGTTTCGACCGACGATCTCGACGCTCATCGCTCGCAAGGGTAGCCCGGCAGGAGAACTGAGGCCGCTTGATAGGGAATCACCCGATGCCGACCCGGATGGCTCCGCCTACGTTCGGTCGCGGTGGACCGCGGCCCGAAGCACGCGTCGCAACCCCGCCGAGGGTGGAGACCATAAGAAATGTCCAGACCCGGTACTCGACAGCGGCTCGCGGCGATTGCCGGCGTTCTGCTGCTCACAATCGCGGCCGCCGCACCGGCCGTCGCCGCACCACAGACTCGCTCGATTGCCTTGACGTACGAGGGAGATGCGTCGCCCGACTACGGGTTCGCGATCAACGGCGTCTGCGATGCCTGCATCCCCGACGCGTTCAGGCTGTTCCTGGGCGGTGGCTCGTGGGCGTACGGCGCGACAACGACGGGGCATGTCGACTCCCTGCATTGGCAGGCGACGACATCGACAGCGCTCAACTATGACGACGCGCTGCTCCGCCAGGGCCAGACCCTGGGGCTGAGCGACGTGCTCACGCCGAAAGGCGGGACCATCGTCGCAACCGGCTCGGTCACGGGCTCGGTCGGTCTCCTCAACGACCCGACCGGAGGCACGAACTTCGGCCCGTCCGGCGCTTCCGACGACGTCGACAAGGACGCGACCTGGACGATCACCGGCTGCGCGATGCCGCTTCCCGGCGACAGTCCGCGCACCTGCGTCTCGAACACGCAGGACTTCCCGCTCGGCTCGAAGACGATCGCCGGCGGGATCATCGGCAGCTTGAAGATCGTGCTGTCGGTTCAGCTCCGGCTCGAGGTCCAGGTGAGCAGCGACGGGATCATCGTGGCCCGGGGCCTCTCGGTCGTCGGCGGCTCGGGCTCACTGGACCGGACGTTGACCTTCGTCGGGTCGACCCCCTCGACCCTGGCCGACCCGATCCACCTGTCGTGCGCCCAGCCTTCGGGCAATGACGTGGTGTACGCCCTGGCTGCCCAGCCGTACAGCCCGACCTCGAGCGTCGCAGGCCGGGGTTCGCTCTATGCTGCGGCCGTCATCAGCTTCCCTCTCGATGTCGAGGTCGAGGTCTTCGGTGGCAACATCACGACCGTCACGGCGCCGACCCACTCGTTGGATATCACCCTGGCCGGCAACGGCGGATCGGCGACGCTGGGGGCGCTCGCCAAGAACAACGTCCCGCCGGTCGTCAATGCCGGCGGCGGCGCGAGCCACGAGTACAGCGGCGACCAGGGTGCACCGATCACCTTCGACGGATCCGGCAGCAGCAGCGTCTGCGGCTTCCCGACCCTGCGCTGGGACTTCTCGGACGGCGGCGTGGCCTTCGGCGCGAAACCCAAGCACACCTTCGAGGGCAGCGGCATCTACTCCGGCCTGCTGACCGCGACTGACGCTACCGGCCTCGTGTCGAGCCAGACCTTCAGCATCGAGATCTTCAATCTCGCGCCGATCGTCAATGCCGGCTTTGATACGACCGCGGCCTGGGGCCGGCCTGTCGTCTTCAACGGCCAGGCCACCGATCCTGGCAAGGACGACCAGGCGACCCTCACCTACCAGTGGCGGTTCGGTGACGGCAGCCCCAGTGCCACATCCGGTCCGAGCGTGACCCACGCCTATACGACGCCGGGCACGTACACAGCGACCTTCACGGCCTGCGACCGGATCGGCACCTGCCAGTCCGATACCCGCGACGTCGTCATCCGGGCCCGCGACGTCAGCGTCGGAAATCTCGGCGACACGGCGGCCACCTTCGACACGGCCGGCCAGCTCCGAGCGTCGCTCGTCGACGAATTCGGCCAGGCCGTCAACGGCCGAGCGATGGCGTTCAGCGTGAACGGCACCGCGGCCGGCTCCGTTGTGACCAACTCGGCCGGTCTGGGCGCTATGGCCTGGACCCCGAGCCTCGCAGCCGGGACCTACCCGACCACGGCGTCATTCGGCGGCGACACCCTTTACAGCTCCGCGACGGGCTCAGGGAGCGTCGCAATCGCCCGCAAGGCGACGACAGTCGCCTACACCGGGGCGCTGACCGGAGGCGCCAACAAGACGATCACCCTGTCGGCGGTCCTCGTTGATGCCACCGGAACGCCGCTCGGTGGCAGGCCGATCGACTTCAAGCTCGGTTCGCAGACGACGTCGGCGGTCACGAACACGAGCGGCGTCGCCTCGGTTCAACTCAAGCTCGCCCAGAAGAACGGGACGTACCCGCTCACGGCGACGTGGACCCCGACCGGTGGCGATGCCGCCCGCTACGTGGGCAGCGCGGCGTCGGCCACCTTCAAGCTCCAGGCCAGGTAGCCCTCGTTCGGGCGTCCGGCACGTCGGGTGCGGCCGGACGCTCGTCCCCTTATCGGAGACGACATGACCTACCTGATCGAGGGCTATTGGCCACCGTCGGCTGGCCGACCGGATCCCGATCGCCTCGCCCGGGCCGCGGAAGCGAGCGGCGGTCGCGCTGTTCGATATCTCGGCGCGGTGACCGTGCCGGGTGACGAGACCGTCTTCTGGTTGTTCGAGGCGCCGTCGATCGAGGTGCTCAGTGCGGCGGCCTCGGCCGCTGGAATGACGGCCGACCGGATCGTCGAGGCGACAGCCCAGGGCCTGGGCGGCCGCGCGATCCCGACCTGACATCTCACATCTAGACCAAGGAGAAACCCGATGCCCCGTTTTCCTGTTCACCTGATCGGCGCCATCTCGGTCGCGGTCATCGTTGGCCTCGGCACTATCGGAACCGCGTTGGCCGGTGATCGCATACCGGTGTCATCGACGGACAACACGAGCCTCTCGCTCGTCAATCGGATCGCCGCGGTCGACAACGTGGTCGTCGCGATGGATGGTCGCCTCGGGCGGATCCTTACCGCGCTGCCTGCCGGCCATCCGCCATCGCCCATCTTCGAGAGCCTGACCGCAACGCGGTCATCCTTCGGGACCCTGATTGGTACGATCGATGCGCAGCTCTGCAACCAGGACGTGATCGGCAGCGGTGACGCGAGCCTCGCCGACGGCGACATCTACGCGGCCGATGCCACCTCCACCGGCCTGGTCAACCAGCTGGGTTCGGTCAGCCGGGTGCTGGCGGAGGCGAACGGTCGCCTCGTGCGGATCGGCGGGGCAATTCCGCCCGGCCCGCCCACCGACGAGCTTCATCACGCCCTCACCGCCGTTCGAGACAGCTCGGCCGCCGGGTTCGAGGCGATCACCGTCAGCCTCAGCGACGGCGTCCATCCGCCGAGCCCCTGCTTCGTCTCCTGATCGCAGCGCATCCGACCACTGGCCCTTGCCGCGAGGGCCAGTGGTGCGACACCCTACGGATAAAGCTGTGACGAGATGCACGTGAGGGCCAGACCGGATGGCGACATGG
>JANMPL010000481.1:0-1867 GCA_031369845.1 Chloroflexota bacterium | reverse complement strand
ATCGGGGCGATGAAGAAGTCGCACCGGGCAAATTGGAACAGCAGCTTCGCGGGTGCCGCCCGCCCGACGTGCTCGATCGGATCGACCGGGCGCATCGCGGCGAGGTACTCGATTCGGTCCTCCTCGATCGCCCAGAACGGGAGGAACCAGTCGGCCCAGCGGGGCACCGCCGCGATCAGGGCGTAGGCGGTCGGGCGTCGGTCCGCCGTCGCGAGGAGCGCAGCGTGCATCGCCCCGAAGTCGTGCCCGACGACCCCGACGCGAGCCGGATCGATCGCCGGCCGGCCAATGACGACGTCGAGGCAGCGCCGGAGGCGGTTCACCTCCGCCGTGACCCGCTCGCGGTCGGCGGTCGAGCCGCTCGGATCGCCCTGCCACGGAAACGTCAGTTGGGGGAGGATCGCGGCGGCGTTGTGACGCCGCGCCCAGTCCACCGCCTCGTCGACGAATTGCGTCCGATTGCCGTTCGGCGCCTCGGTGTCGAACCAGTGGGCGAAGAGCAGGGCCGGCCGAGCGACCCGGGCATCCACGATCGAGGGCTCGACGAGGTACGCCTCGATCGGCTCACCGGCACCGCCTGGCGCGACCCGGATGTCGCGAACGAGGATGCCGTCGCGATCCTCGCCGCCGACAATCTCAAAGACTGGCGGTACGGGACCGGAGGCGTCTCCGCCGGGTGTTCGGTCGCTCACGGGCCGAGTCTAGCGGGACGGGCGCGAGCGGGCCGCCAGCCGATCCTGGAGCCGGAACCACTCCCCCGCGAACGGCAGAAACCACGGCCGCCCCTCGTAGGGCGCCGGCACGAGCGGGAACCGGAGGCGCGAGAGCGCCGGCGCCGGGTCCCCAGATAGCCAGCCGCCAACCGCCGTCCCGAGCGACGTCATGAGCGCCACACCCGTGCCACAACAGCCCATCGCGTAGGTCACGCCGTTCATCCGCCCGACGTGGGGCATCCGGTCGAACGTGAAGCCGACGTTGCCGCCCCACGCAAAGTCGACGCGCAGCCCGGCGAGCTGCGGGTGGACCTCCAGCATCCCCCGGTGAAGGATCTCCGCTGTCCGGTCGACCGTCGTCGGCAGGAAGCTCGCGCGGCCGCCGAAGATCATCCGGCGATCGGCCGAGACGTGCCAGTAGTAGAGGAAGTTCTTGGTGTCGAAGAACGCCCGGCCCTTCGGCGAGATCTCACGGGCGAGATCCTCCGGTAGCGGCTCCGTCGCGATGATGTAGCTGCCGATCGGGATGATCCGGCGGCGCAGCGACGGGACGAGGCCATCGGTGTAGCCGTTCGTCCCGACGACGACGTCCTTCGCGAGGATCGCGCCGCGATCAGTCTCGACGACCATCCGCCCATCGGCTTGGCGGCGGATCGTTCCCGCCCGAACACCTTCGTGGAGGTCCGCGCCGGCGCGCTCAGCGGCCGCGACGAGCCCGCCGAAGTACTTGCCGGGATGGAGGAGCCCGCTCGACGGGACGGCCAACCCCCCGTGGTACGCGTCAGAGCCGATTTCCTCGCGCAGCCGCTCGCGGGGCACGAACGACGCCTCGACACCGAACGCGGCGAGGCTCTCGGCTGCCTTGACAAGGTCGTCCGCATGAGACGGCGCGTAGGCAAGGTCGAGGTAGCCGCACTCGCGGAACTCGCAATCGATCGCCTCGTCTGCGATGAGCTGCTTGACGAGCGCGTACGCGTCGAGCGTCTCGCGGAACAGCTCGCGGCCGGTCGCCTCGCCGTAGCGCTCGACGAGCTGCCGCGGTCCCCACTTGTAGCCGGGATGGACGATCCCACCGTTCCGGGTCGAGGCCCCGAAACCCAGGGTCTCGGCCTCGACGAGCGTAACCGCCGCCCCGCGGCGGGCGAGCTCCCGGG
>JANMPL010000469.1:0-2434 GCA_031369845.1 Chloroflexota bacterium | reverse complement strand
GGGGAGGACAGCGACGCGCGGGTGGCCGACTTCACGCGGTCTGTCGAGATCGACGCGGAGCTGGCTATCGACGACATGCGCGGCTCGGTCGCCCACGTCCGAGGGCTGGGCCGGGCGGGCCTCTTGACCGACGACGAAGTCGGCCGGCTCGTCGCAGGCCTCGAGGGCTTGGCCGCCGAGGTGGAAGCGGGGACGCTCGAGTGGGATCCCGGCCTCGAGGACGTCCATATGAACCTCGAGTCGGCGCTCACGGAGCGCATCGGGCCCGTCGCCGGCAAGCTCCATACCGGCCGCTCTCGCAACGACCAGGTCGCGACCGACCTCCGCCTCTGGCTGCGCCGGGCGATCGACCGACTCGACGCGGCAATCCTCGAGATGGAGCGCGCGCTTGTCGGGCTGGCGGAGCGCGACGGCGACGCGACCCTGCCGGGGACCACGCATATCCAACCGGCTCAGCCCGTTCTCCTTGCGCATCACCTGCTCGCCTACGTCGAGATGCTCGAGCGCGACCGGGGCCGACTGGCCGACGCCCGACGCCGGGCGAATGTCAGCCCACTGGGATCGGGCGCGCTTGCCGGCGCGGGCTATCCGATCGACCGCGAGGCCGTCGCCGCTGAGCTCGAGTTCGACGGAGTCACGGCCAACTCGCTCGACGCCGTCAGCGATCGCGACTTCGTCGTGGAGGCGCTCGCAGCGGCGGCACTCGGGATGGTCCATCTCAGCCGCCTCGCCGAGGAGATCACCTGGTGGTCGAACCCGCGCTTCCGGTTCGTCCGCGTCGCCGACGCGTTCTCGACCGGCAGCTCGATGATGCCCAACAAGCGCAACCCGGACCCGGCCGAGCTGGTCCGCGCCAGAACCGCCGCCGTGATCGGCGCACTGACGACGGTGCTCGTGATGCTCAAGGGACTGCCGCTCGCGTACCAGCGCGACCTCCAGGAGGACAAGCCGCCGCTGTTCGCGGCGATCGCGACCTGGGAGGCGTCGCTCGGCGTGATGGCCGGGCTCGTAACGACCCTCGCGGTCGATCGCGAGCGGATGCGGGCCGCCGCCGGCGAGGGCTACACGACGGCGACCGCGGTGGCCGACGCGCTAGTCCGTCGCGGCGTGCCGTTCCGGGTCGCCCATCACATCGTCGGATCGCTCGTCGCCCAGGTGGACGGGGAGGGGATCGAGCTCGACGCCGTCCCGGACGCGATGATCGGCCAAGCGCTGGCCGCCGCCGACGACGAGACTGCTCACGGGCTCGCGACCGAGGCGGGAATCGGCGATCAGATCCGTCAGGCGGCGTCGGTCGAGGGCGCCCTGGCGACGTGCGACGTCATCGGGGGAACGGCCCCTCGTCGAGTCGCGGAGGCACTCGCCGCGGCACGGGCCCGGCTGGGCTAGCTTCATCGGCCGGGAAGTCGATGTCAGAACCGGACAGGTCGGCATCGGAGGTCCGCTCACGTTCTCTGGGCGCAAAGTTGGCCAGATATCCATCCACGGACTGTTAGGCCGGAAGCCGAGTCCGAATCGCGTCCAACCGTTGCCGATGCCCTGAACCGCGAGCGTGGGGCCTTCTCGCGGGCGGCCATCTTGGGATGCCCATGCCCGCTCCGAGACGGCCTAGTAGTCCCCCGGTGGATCGCTGGCCATGTGGCCCATCGCCACCCGGCTTCAGCCACAGAGCCTCAGCGGTTGCGCGGTTCGCTGATCTCGAAAAGGTGGCCGTCGGGGTCGCGGAAGAAGGCCCGGGTCTCCCAGTCGTATTCGACCGGTGGCGTCAGAAACTCGGCGCCGCGTGCGAGCAGCACCTTGTACGCCACCCGGCAGTCGGCCACGCGGAAGATCATCTCGGCCGAAACCGTGTCTGGGTCGGCCGGCGGCACGAACGTGACCGTCGGCTTGTCGGCGGTCGGATCACCGCCGGTCACGAGCAGCAGCCATTGGCCCTGGAGATTTTTGACGACGGACGTGTCGCCATAGGCGCGATGGACCGTGGCCCCCAGCACGGACTCGTACCAGCGTCGCGAGACCTCGACGTCGGTGACGACGAGCAGGTGCGTCAGCTCGACGTCAGGCGTCGGGAAGTCTGACGACGCCGTCACAGCTCAGTCGTCGAGCACACGGCCACATCACGGACAAGATGCGTGTCCCTCGCCATCGGCTTCGCGAGAATCACGTGGAACTGGGCGTCAGCCTTGCCATGTGGCAGGCGGATCGTCGGTAGCCAGCGAGCCGGCACCTCCCCGTTGAACGCCATCGCCCGTTCGCCGCCGAACTCTCCCTCGCCCGCCACGACCGACGTCCAGAGCGTGATCTCCTCGGAGAGCCCGGACGTCACCGTCGCCTCGACCTTCTGACGCAGCTCGAGGCGCACTTCCTGGAGCTTCGTCGGCCCGGTCGCGACCGACAGCAGCCCGCCGAACGGCGCCCCGATGCAGAGCGGCAC
>JANMPL010000424.1:0-6839 GCA_031369845.1 Chloroflexota bacterium | reverse complement strand
CTCGCCGTCGGTCGCCGCCAGCCCGTCCGCCCCCGGTTCTGCGACGCTCGCCTGGTCGCCGCTCGAACCGGCGGGCGCCGGGCCGGCCGCCCGCGAGGACCATACGTGGACGCTCGATCCGGCGACTCGCACCGGCTGGCTGTTCGGTGGGCGCGACCGCGGCACGGTGTTCGGCGACCTCTGGCGCTACGACCTCAGCACCGACACGTGGTCCCGTCAGGAGCCCGTCGGCAAGGGCCCGGCCGCCCGTTTCGGCCACACCGGGACGTGGGTCGATGGTGTCGGGCTCGTAGTCTGGTCGGGTCAGGCGGGGAGCGACTTCTTCGACGACCTCTGGGCCTATGATCCGGCCGCGAACACCTGGCGCGAGCTGCCGACCGCCGGCGCCGTCCCCGCGGCCCGCTACGGGTCGTGTGCCGCGCTCGGTCCCGATGGCCGCCTCTGGATCAGCCACGGCTTCACCCAGGACGCGGGCCGGTTCGCCGACACGCAGGCCTACGACTTCGCGGCCGGCCGCTGGACCGACGAGACGCCCGACGGGACGATCGCCCCGATCCGCTGCCTCCACGACTGCCTCTGGACGCCGGACGGCCGGTTCGTTCTCTATGCCGGCCAGACGACCGGCACGCCGGCGATCGGTGACCTGTGGGCGCGGGGCGTCAGCGAGGGTTGGATGTCCATTGGGGACGGACCGCCGCCGCCGCGGCAGCTCTATGCGCTCGGCACGCTGGGCGGGACGGCCTACGTCTTCGGCGGGGGAGCGAAGGACGGCGGCATGCTGCGCGACCTGTGGCTGCTCGACCTCGTGACGCTGACATGGCAGCCCGACGACCCCCTTGGCGATCGCCCGAGCGGCCGGTCCGGCGCCACGTTCATCGCCGACGCCGACGGGTCCCGCCTTCTGCTCTTCGGCGGCAAGCGGGAGGGCAAGGCGCTCGGCGACGTCTGGCAGCTCTCGATCGGCGGGTAGGCCGCGGGCGACCCAGCAGTCCCATCCCGAACCGCTGGTCCGCGTGCCGGACCAAGGGGCGAACGGCGCGCTTGCGACGCCCCGAGTCCGGCCCTCGTTCGCCCGTTGGGCCGCCAGGTGGACCATGTGGCGAACGGCACGGCCGAAATAGCACCTCGGCCCGCCCTCTTTCGCCCGTTGGTCCGCCAGTCGGACCAAGCGGCGCCGCACCGGCTCGCCGCACCGGCTCGCGACGACGCGCTCAGCTCGGGAGGCTGAACCAGAAACGGGTCATTCCGCCGCGCGACTCCGCGCCGACCGCGCCACCGGCCGCCTCGACGATCTGGCGCACGATCGCGAGCCCGATCCCGGCTCCGCCGCTCGCCTGGTCGCGCGACTTGTCGACGCGGTAGAAGCGCTCGAAGACATGCGGCAGGTCGCCCGCCGGGATGCCGTCGCCTGAGTTCGCGACCGACACGAGGACGTCGGCAGGCCGCCGCTCGGCGCGGATCGAGACTCGCCCGCCGGCCGGCGTGTACCGAACAGCGTTCTGGAGGAGATTGCCGACGACCTGGGCCAGCTGATCAGGATCACCCCGGGCCAGCAGCGTGTCTGGCAGATCGACGCTCAGCTCGAGCCCGGCCGACTGGATGGCGGGCCGGGCGAGGTCGACCGCCATCCGGATGGTCGCCGACACGTCGAGGTCGATCGGCGGGGTCGGAGTCCCCGCGTCGCCCGCCGCGAGGGTATCGAGCGAGCGCGATAGCCGGACGAGCCGCTCGGCCTCGTCCCAGAGCGACTCGAACGTCGCCCGATCCGGCGCGATGACGCCGTCGCGGAGCGCCTCGAGGTAGCCCTGCAGGTTCGTCAGCGGCGTCCGCAGCTCGTGGGCGGCATTCGCGATGAACTCGCGGCGCATCCGCTCCTGCTCCTCGAGCGCGGCGGCCATCTGGTTGAACGAGTCAGACAGGCTGACGATCTCGTCGGGGCCCTCACGCGGGATCCGGGCCTCGTAGTCACCTTCGGCGATTCGACGGGCGGCGCCACCGATCTCTCGAAGCGGGCGAGCAAGCATGGCGCCCAGCACGCCAGCGACACCGACTGCGACGACGACCGCGACGATCGACGTCGCGATGACCACCCAGCCGACGCTGTCGGCGAACATCGCCCGGCTCGATTCGGCGCTCTCGCCGTGGCCGGCCATGAGGTCGGCGAAGCTCTGGCCGCCGACGACGATGACCCCGATCGCGAGAATCGCGATCGCGAGGCCGGCGACGAGGAGGGCCGCCAGCCCGATCCGTGCGGCAATGCCGCCCGGTTGCCACGTCATTTAGAACCGCCCGCGCCGCTGGTGGCTGGCGGCGCGGCTCGATACCCGACGCCGCGCACCGTCGCGACGTAGCGCGGCCGCTCCGCGTCGTCGCCGAGCTTGTCGCGCAGGCGGCCGATATGGACGTCGACCGTGCGGTCGAGAACCTCGGCCTCGTCCTGGCCGTAGACCGCGTCGAGTAGCTGATCGCGGGTGAGCACGCGACCGTCCTCCTCGAGGAGGGCAACGAGGAGGCGGAACTCGACGGATGTGAGCGGTACGATCCGATCGGCGATCCGGACCTCGTGGCGTTCGCGATCGACGACGAGGTCGCCGTGGCGGATCGGCTTGCAGGTTCGTTCCATGCTGCCGCGCCCCGCGCCCGCGACGCTCGCCCGTTCGAGGATGCGTTGGACGCGAAGGACGAGCTCCGCGGGGGAGAAGGGCTTCGGGAGATAGTCGTCGGCGCCGGCCCCGAGCCCGGTGATCCGATCGTCCGTCAGTCCTCGGGCTGAGAGGATGATCACCGGCGTCTGGTCGGTTCGACGGACGGCCCGCAGGACCGCGAGGCCATCGATCTCCGGGAGCATGATGTCGAGGACGACGAGGGCCGGCGCCTCCGAGGCGATCGCCGACAGCGCGCTTCGCCCATCGGTTGCCTCAATGACCCGATAGCCGGCGCGCTCGAGGTACATCCGGACGAGGCGCACGATCTTGATGTCATCATCGACGACGAGGATCGGTCGGTAGGTCGGCGGGCTCATCGTCAGCATCGTAGGCGTCCAAGAGTCGGCGATGTCGATGACCGACCGATGACGGCGCGCGGCGCCGCCAGCGGGCGTCGACGATTGCTCCGATTCCGAACGTCGCGCCAAATCACGCCCTTCCCAACCGATGCTCCGAGATCGGAATCCGAATCCGGACGACCGGGTGGAATGGGAGTGAGTTCCGGCGGCGTTCGAAATCGGAGGATCGGCGCTCGCGACGCGGTGTACGGTCGCAGCGTGAGCGGCACCCGACCGACTGCGGCGAGTCTGGCCGAGGTGTTCCGCGCTGCGCTCGGGCTTGGCCTGACGTCGTTCGGCGGCCCGATCGCCCACATCGGCTACTTCCGCCGCGAGTACGTCGAGCGGCGCCGCTGGTTCGACGATCGGGCGTTCGCCGACCTCGTCGCCCTCTGCCAGTCGCTGCCCGGCCCCGCGAGCAGCCAGCTCGGGATCGCGATCGGGGCGCGGCAGGCGGGGATGCTTGGCGGCGTGGTCTCGTGGATCGGATTCACGCTGCCTTCGGCGATCGCGCTCGTGCTCTTCGGGCTGGTCAGCGGTTCGGCCGACCTGTCGGGGGCGGGCTGGCTCCACGGCCTCAAGCTCGCTGCGGTCGCGGTCGTCGCCCAGGCCGTCTACCTCCTCGCCCGGTCGCTGACGCCCGACTGGCCGCGGCGGGTGGTCGCGCTGGCCGGGATGGCGATCGCGCTCCTATGGTCGACGCCGTTCTCGCAGCTCGCGATCATCGCCGGCGGGGCGGTCATCGGGTGGCTGGGGCTACGCGCACCGGCGGTCGGACCGGAGGCCGGCACGGTGGCCGCGCGAAGCTCGATCGGGCGGCGGGCCGGCGCCGTCGCGCTAGGGCTCTTCTTCGTTCTCCTGCTTGGCCTGCCGCTGCTCCGGGCGGTGACCGGTTCGGAGGGCGTGGCGATGGTCGAGACGTTCTACCGGACCGGCTCGCTCGTCTTCGGCGGCGGCCACGTCGTGCTGCCACTGCTCCACGCCGGGGTCGTCGATCCGGGCTGGGTCAGCGAGGACGGTTTCCTGGCGGGCTATGGCGCGGCGCAAGCCGTCCCGGGACCCCTCTTCTCGTTCGCGGCGTATCTCGGGGCGGTGTTGGTGTCCCCGCTCGGCGGCTGGTCGGGAGGCGCCATCGCCCTCATCTCGATCTACCTGCCGTCGTTCCTGCTCATCTTCGGGGTGCTGCCGTACTGGGACCGATTGCGGCAGTCGGCGGCGTTCCGACGAGCGCTCATCGGCACGAACGCGGCTGTCGTCGGCCTGTTGGCCGCGGCCCTCTACCGGCCGATCTGGACGGGCGCGGTCGAGTCGGGCGCCGACGTCGTCGTCGCCGTTGCCGGCCTGGCGCTCCTCGTCACGGGCCGCGTGCCGCCCATCGTCGTCGTGGTTCTGGGCGCCGTGGCGGGGCAGCTCCTCGGCGGCGGCGCCTCCTAGTCAGCTCGGAGTTGGCCAGTTATCGGTCCGGGGACTGTTAGGCCTGCTCGGAGGCCCTCCGACTGGTCGATTGCACTTCTACAGACCGACTCGCACGCTCAGCCGCGCTCAGTTTGGCGCTCACCTCCCGCTCGATCGGTGCGATAGCTGGCCTAGTAGTCCTCCCATGGATGCTTGGCCAGGTTCGGTGCCCAAGTCCACGACGCCAGGATCAGGCCTCGTAGCCGAAGGCGTCGGCCAGCTCGTTGAGCGTAGGCACCACCGCCGCCGCGCCCGCGCCCTCGAGGACGCCGGGCTCCACGGCGGAACCCGCGTACACCCCGATCGCGATCATGCCCGCGGCGACCGCCGAGACCATGTCCCACGTCGAGTCGCCGATGTACCAGCAACGCGCCGGCTCGACCCCGACCTCTTTCGCTGCGAGCAGCAGCAGGTCCGGCTCCGGTTTCGCGTGCTTCACGTGGCTGGCGTCGACGATCGTCGGCTCCGCGGGCAGGCGCAGCGCGGCGACGGACGCCGACACCTGCTCCTTGCGGCTCGACGTCGCGATCGCCCAGGGAATTTCGTTGTCCTCGATCGCCTCGATCAGCCGTCGGACGCCGGGAAGGGCGCGGGGCGAACCGTTCAGCCGGGCGTAGATTTCGCCGGATCTCCGGTCGATCTCCTCTGCTCGGGCCTCGTCGATCGGCCGGCCAGCGAGCGCCGCGATCTCGCTGGCTAGCCGCTTCCCGTCGAGCCCGATGAGCGGCGCGAGCTGGTCGCGGGTCGTCGTCAGATCCGCCTCCGCCAGTGCCTCCAGCCAGGCCTCGATCCGGGTCGAGACCGTGTCGACGAGCGTCCCGTCGAGGTCGAAGAGAACTGCTTCGGGGACGGGCAAGTCGTCGATCGGGACGGTCATTCAGACCATCGTCTCGACCCAGGCCGACCGCCACGCCGGGGGATCAAAGGGTTCGGCGAAATAGGCCGTCTCGCGGTAGACCTTGCCGTCGCGTAGCTCGACCATCGCGACGAAGTGCCAGGTTCGGCCGTCCGGGTAGTTCCCGATGCCGGAGCCCCACCACGCATCGCCGTTGCCGACAACCCCCTGGACGGTGTAGGCCGGCGTCACCACCCAGCGATCCTCGGCGCCGACGATCCGATGGGTCGCGTCGAGATGCGGTTCGCCGCCCAGGTAGTTGTCCATGATCGAGCGGTCGTTCGCGTCGCCGCGGACGCGCTCCCGGGACTGCGGCCACTCCGCGATCCAGTCCGGGTGCCGCAGCTCGCTCACGGTCTTGTGGTCGTGGGCCGCGTGCGCCTGCCAGTAGCGGCGGACGGTCTCCTCGTTCGAGCGCTCGGGCATGTGGTCCTCCCGCGCGGATCCTGTCCCGGCCACGGTACCGCGTCGCGCGCGGCGACGGCACGCTACCGTTCGACGGAGGCATCTCCTTCGGGCTCCGCCGCGTGCATGCTCGCCAAACCCTCGCGAGCGAGGATCACGGCGACGACGATGGCCGCGACCGCGTCGGCCCACCACAGCCCGAGTCTGTCTGAGGCGGCGAAGCTGGCGAGGCTGATCGCCGCCAGCAGGGCGGCAACTGCGGTCAGGATGCTGTCGAGCCTCAACGCACCGCTTCTCAGTCGCCGCGCCACCAGGTACTTGGCCCGTGCAAGCGGCGGCAGAACGATCACGGACGCCACGAGGAGCACGACGCTGGCGAACGACCCGTCGGGGTGGGACTGCGTCGCCAGCGCCCGAATCGAGCCGGCCACGAGATACACCGCCAGCAGGATCAGGGCGATGCCGACAAGCCGCTCCGCCATCCGTTCGACCCTGGCCGCCCGGACCGGCTGCGCGGACTCCACGCGGAACCGCCAGATCAGTGCGACGGACGCGATCGAGTCGATGACCGCGTCCACACCGAACCCGAGCAGGGACAGGCTGCCGCTGACCAGCGCGACATAGGCGGCGAGGGAGCCGGCGATGCCGTTCCAGACCATGCTGAAGGCGGACAGCCACAGGGCGCGCCGAAGATCCTTGTCCCGTGCGGCTATCACGCTGAGTTGGGGTGGCCTATGGGTCTCGAACCCATAACCTTCGGATCCACATTCCGATGCTCTGCCTATTGAGCTAAGGCCACCGCGGGCGCCGATCCGCTGCTCCGCGGGCGGTAGAACTGCCTGGGACGCGATCGGGCCACGGCAGTCTACCCGATTCCGCCGGCCGCCCGATCGCGAGGGGTGTCGGAGGACCGCGACTCTGACCTGTAGGTGGTCAGCGACTTTGTCACCGGGGTCGGATGGCAGCGTAGCGCCGCCAGGGGTGGTTTGGATCGTGGTTGCCGGGCGCGCTGGTTGCGGCTGGCGGCAGGGGGCGGATCGG
>JANMPL010000420.1:0-14994 GCA_031369845.1 Chloroflexota bacterium | reverse complement strand
CCGACGGCGGGACGCTGCTTCACGGCATCGAGTCGGTCCGGATCAAGGCGCTGCCCGATCACCTGCCGCAGTCGATCGAATACTCGATCGAGAGCCTCGTCGACTTCGACACCTCCATCCACGTTCGTGACCTGACGATCCCGTCAGACGTGACGCTTCTTACCGATCCCGACGAGGTCGTCGCCAAGGTACAGGCGCCTCGCATCGAGGTCGAAGAGGAGCCGGTCGTCACCGAGGCGGAGGAGGGCGCCGAGGGCGAAGAGGCAGCCGAGGGCGAGGCCGGCGAGGCCGGAGGCGCGCCGTCCGGTGGCGGCTCCGACGAGGCCGAATCGAGGGGCTGATCCTCAGCCGCGCTCGCCGCTCGCAGCGACGATCGGTAGGCGAAGGACGAGGTCGGAGGCGGGTCGCGCCTCGAGGCGCGCCCGAAGCCGACGCACCAGGCGTTCGCGTAGCTCAGGCGTGAGGCTGCGCACGAGGTCCTCTTCGTCGAACTCGGTGATGAACCGGACATAACCCTCGACGTCGAAGGGGTGCTCGAGCTCGCCGCGCTCCGCCTCGACGTTGCGGAACCCTGCGCGACGCAGCTGCGCGGCGGCACCTTCGACATCCGGAATGTCACCGGGCCGATCGTCCGGCTCGCGCGCCCCCACGCCGATCTCGTCGAGGACGTCGTCGAACTCGATGTCGGGCCGAAACGCGCGGGCATCCGCTAGCCAGCTGACGTAGGCAAGCGTGCCGCCGGGTCGCAGGACTCGGTGCGCCTCGCGGATCGCCCGGGCCCGGTTCGGAACGAGCTGGAACACGAATGACGACATCGCCGCAGCGAAGTAGCCGTCCTCGAACGGCAGCTGGTCCGCGAACGCGACCCTGACATCGAATCGCCGTCGGTCGGCCTGCGGCACCAGCCGGTCGGCCTCAGAGGAGGCGGCCTCGGTCATGCCCCGCGACGCGTCGATGCCGACGACCTCGACCTCCGGCCAGCGCCGGATTGCTGCAATCGCGAGCGTCGCCGTCCCCGTCCCGATATCGATGAGACGCCGGGCTCCGTTCGCAACCGCTCCGTCCAAGCGATACAGAAGCGCGGTTGCCTGCGGGGCAAGCACCGGCGCCCACCATTTTGCGTAACCGGCGGCGATCCGGTCGTAGCGTTCGGCCTGCTCGGTCACCGCCTCATCGTGCCACGACGAGCAGGCCGTGGTCAGCCCTCGGCAGCAGCCGGCGGCTGCGGCGAGGTGTCCCGCCGGACGAACCCGAGCCGGCGTGCCACGAAGAGGCCAATCGCGACGATGAGGGTCAGCATCAGGAGGATCGGCAGCCCGACGATCGCGAACCAGATCGCGGCGCTCGCCAGGACCTGCAGGAACCCGACCAGGCTGGCGCCTGCCTGGTCGATCTCGGCCTTGGGATCCCACCGATCGGCAGCCTGCCTGACCGCCTGGACCTCGACTCCGTACGTCACGGTAAGGGTCGCGAACGCGACCTGGTCGTCGAGATTTGCCTTCTGCGCGCTGAGCTGTTCGATCTGGCCGCGGACCTCGGAGAGGCGCGACTCGATCTCGAGCACGTCAGCGACCTTGGCCGCGTCGGATAGGTGCTTGACGAGGGCGCTCTCGCTCGCTCGAAGGTTGCGGATCCGCGCGTCGAGGTCGACGATCTGGCCGCTCACATCGGCGGTGTCGGTCTGCTCGCCGATTTCGGTACCAAGCGCGCGGAGCGCGGCAAGGGCGTCCTCCCAGCGATCGGCGGGGACCCGGTAGCTGATCGTCGCAACGACGCTTTCGCCGTCGTTGTACAGCTGTGACGCCCCGATGTAGCCGCCCATTCCCTGGATCGCGGAGCGGCCCGCGCCGATCGCAGCGTTCACATCGGCGACTTCGAGCTGCAGCGACCCGGTCCTGATGATCTTCGCGCCGTCGCGGTATGCGGCCGTGTCTCCCTCAGGGGCGAAGGACTTGGCGCCCTGGTCAACGGATCCGGCGGCCGGCTCGGGGGCTGCGCCACGCGCGGCCAAGTTCGGGGCGCTCGCCGCGCCGCCGGCGCATGCCGCAAGGACCGCCCCGAGCAGGATGCTGGCGAGGACAACGGGGAGGGTGCGCCTGGCACCGCTGGATGCGTTCCGCATCGCGTGGGTTCCTCCGGATGTGGCACGTGCTGGGCGACGCCCATCGCGGCATCGCCCGAGACGCCCTGCCCGTCGGGCCGGTTCCCAGGGCGACACAGCGTCGACGACCCGTCCGTCTCCCTGCCAGCCCGACCACTCCAGGCGCGCGCGCACACGACGTGGACGCCAAGCTCACAGTTCGGAGGCACCGATGGATCGCACCATCGCCACGCGCTCGCTTGCGGCAGCCTTTGCCGTCGGAGTCGTCGCCCAGGCACTCCTCGTCGGCGCCGAGCTCGGAATCAATCTTCCGCTCCTCGCCGCGGCGACGATCGCGGCGGCGGCCATCGTCGCGAATCGCGGTCGGAGGATCGATCGGCTGGACTGGTGGCTGCCGATCGCCGCCCTCGTTGTGGCCGCGATGGTCGCGATCCGCTCCGACGACACCCTCCTGTTCTTCGACGGCGTGACGGCAGCCGCGCTCCTCGGCGCGTCGATGGCCGCGTTTGCCGGTGCCGCCGTCACGCGCCGCAGCGCGTTGGCAATCGTCGTGACCGGCACGATCGTCCTCGCCTGGGTCGGCGGCGGCGTCCTCCGCCTGTCGATCGCCGCTCGCCGGCCTGAACCGGGACCGGGCTGGCGTGCCCGTGCCCCGCGATGGGCCGGTCCCGTGGCCCGGGGCCTGCTCCTGGCGTTGCCGGTCCTCATCGTGTTCGTGGCGCTCTTCTCCTCGGCGGACGCGATCTTCGCGTCTATCGCCGCCGATCTCTTCGGCTGGCAGATCGACCTGGGCGAGCTGCCGATGCGCGTGTCGGTCGCGTTTTTCGTGGCCTGGGCCGTCGCGGGACTGCTGGGCGTCGCCGCCGGCGCGGCGGAGCTGGATTGGCCGCCGCAGCCTCGCCCGATGCAGTCGCTCGGTGCCGCAGCCGTCGAACCGCTGCCACTCGCCCCACGCCTCGGGGCGACCGAGGCCCTGACGATGCTCGTCGCCGTCGACATCCTGTTCGCGGTCTTCGTCAGCCTCCAGGTCGCCTACCTGTTCGGGGGCCTCGACACGCTCGTCGCTGGCGGGATCACCTACGCCAACTACGCTCGTCGCGGCTTCTTCGAGCTCGTTGCGGTGACGTGCCTCGCCGGTGGCCTCGTGGTCGCGTTGCACGCGATCGTGGCCGAGCGGACCCGTGCGTTCGTTGGCGCGGCCGTCGGGCTGGCGCTGCTCACGTTCGTCATCCTCGCCTCCGCCGCGCTCCGCCTCAGCCTCTACCAGGACGCGTACGGCTGGACGGAGCTCCGCTTCTACATCGACGCGACGATCGCGTGGCTGGCGCTGGGAATCGTGGTGGCGGTCGTCCTCCTCGTTCGGGACCGGATGCGCTGGCTGGTCCATGCGATGACGGTTTCGGCGGTTGTGATCCTCGTCGCTGTCAACCTCATCGGCGCCCAGCGTCATGTCGCCGATGCCAACGTCGCCCGGCTCCTCGACCCATCGCTCGTCCCGCCCGACGGCCGGCTCGGCCTCGACCTCTACTACGCGCTGACCCTCGGCGACGACGCGGTGCCGGCGCTCGTCGCGGCGCTCCCGGCGTTGTCGGATGAGGATCGAGCCCTGGCGATGAGCGATCTCGAAGATCGTTGGCGCGAACTGCAGCGACCTGCTGCCACTAACTGGCCGGCATGGAACCTGGCCCGCGAACGGGCTCGCGCGGCGTTGGCAACGCTGTTCGCGTCGTAGCCGGCCGCTGCGTGCGGGTCGTTACACTCGGGGGGTGAATCTGCCGTTCGACCCACCCCTCGAGCCGATGCTGGCCAAGGCCGCCGACAAGCTGCCGAGCGACGACGGCTGGCTGTTCGAGCCGAAGTGGGACGGCTTCCGGGCGCTCGTCTTCCGCGACGGCGACGAGGTCTACACGCAGTCGCGCGACCTCAAGCCGCTCGACCGCTACTTCCCGGAGCTCGCCGACCCGCTCCGGGCCGCCCTTCCGGAGCGCTGCATCCTCGATGGCGAGGTGGTCATCTCGAAGGACGGGGAGCTCGACTTCGAGGCACTCCTGCTGCGCATCCACCCGGCCGCCTCGCGGGTGAAGATGCTCGCCGCGGAATCGCCCGCGTCATTCGTCGCCTGGGACCTGCTCGCGCTCGGCGACGAGGATCTGCGGGCAACGACCCAGGGCGAGCGGCGAACCCGCCTCGAGGCGGTCCTCGGGAGCGTTGAGCCTCCGGTCCATCTCACTCCGGCTACGACGGATCGGGCGCTGGCCGACGACTGGTTCCACCGCTTCGAGGGGGCGGGACTGGACGGCGTCATCGCCAAGCGCCTCGCTGACAAGTACCAGCCGGGCAAGCGGGCGATGCTCAAGATCAAGCACCAACGAACGGCGGATTGCGTCGTGGCCGGCTTCCGCTGGCACAAGAACGGGCCCGGGACGCACGTCGGTTCGCTGCTGCTGGGGCTGTTCGACGACGAGGGCACGCTCCATCACGTCGGGGTGACGTCGTCCTTCACCTGGGATCGACGCGCCACGCTCCTGCCGGAGCTCGAGCCCCTCCGCAAGGACGCGCTCAACGGTCACCCGTGGGGCGAATGGGCTGACTGGGCCGCGGCAGCTGAAGCCTCCGGCCAACGAATCCCGGGCGCTACATCCCGTTGGAACCGCGGCAAGGACCTGTCCTGGGAGCCCCTCAGGCCGGAGCGTGTCGTCGAGGTCGCCTACGACCATCTCCAGGGCGATCGATTCCGGCACGGGACGACCTTCAAGCGCTGGCGTCCGGACAAGCCGCCGGCCGAATGCCGCTACGACCAGCTCGAGGAGACGCCCGCCTACGAGATCGCCAAGATTTTCGGGGCCTGAACCGAGACCGACAGCGCCCTCACGAACCGGCAGATCCGGGCTTCTTTCGTGGGGCGCGCTCCAGCTGCCCGGCCCGGTCCGGCGATTCGTAGCCTTCCCACGGGTCGTAATCGGGGTCGAGGGGTTCCTGCGTGGGTCGGTCGACCTCCGCGACGTGGGTGAGATTGACGCGGACCCGATACCAGAGCGACGAGCGGCCGCGCATCCCGTCGACGAGGACGTCCGCGGGCTCGAGCGCCGCGGCGGCGGCTGAGTGGCGCTCCTTCCAGCGCTCGAGGCCGGCCAGGGCCTCGTCCTTCTTCGCGGCGCGCGAGATCTCGATGACCGGGATCGTGGACCGACGGCGGCCGGTCGGGGTCGGGCGCGTCCCTTCCCACTCGGTCGGCAGGCCCGCGTTGCGATCCCCGGCCGCGACCGCCGCGGCGCGCTCCGCGGCGACGTCGGGTGGTGGCCCGCCGGCCTCGCCCCGCCCGGGCTCGTACTCGCTCTCCGGCCGCCGCTTGCGCGATGGCTGGACCCGCGGCGGCTCGCCGGCCTGCTTCGCGTAGTTCGGCGGCCACGGGGCGTCGCCCTGCCCCTCCGCCTCGTCGCGGGCGCTCAGCTCCAGCAGGGCCTCGAGCGACCCGACCGCATCGTCGATACCGGCCCCAGCATCGCCCCGCTCGGCGTAGATGGCCGGCACTGTCGCGAGCGTGAAGTCCTCCGCGACGATGTCGGCGACCTCGTCCCAGCGGAGCGGCATCGAGACGCGGGCGTCGGGCAGCGGCCGGACGGAATACGCGGAGGCGACCGTCCGGTCCTTCGCGTTCTGGTTGTAGTCGAGGAAGACGCCGTGGCGCTCCTCCTTCCACCACTTCGATGTGGCGAGGGTCGGGGCGCGCCGTTCCACGTCGCGTGCCAGCGCCACGGCCGCCCGCCGAACCTCCGGGTATGTCCAGCGCGGCTCGATCCTCACATTGATGTGGATTCCGCGCGAGCCGGACGTCTTCGGCCAGCTGACTAGCCCGACGGCCTCCAGGGCCTCCCTAGTGACCAGGGCGACCTCGCGTATTTGCGACCACTCGACACCGGGCACAGGATCGAGGTCTACCCGCAGCTCATCCGGATGATCGAGGTCCTCCGCCCTCACCGGGTGGGGATTGAGGTCGATGCAGCCGAGATTGTTGACCCAGGCGAGCCCGGCCGCGTCGTCGATCACGATCTCGTCGGCGGTCCGGCCCGACGGGAACGTCAGGGTCGCGATGCGCAGCCAATCGGGTCGGTTGTCGGGCGCCCGCTTCTGGAAGAACGCCTCGCCCTCGGCGCCGTCCACGAAGCGCTTGAGCGCCATCGGCCGACCGCCGGCGCCGCGCAGCGCACCGTCGGCGACCGCGAGGTAGTACTGGACGAGGTCGAGCTTCGTGTAGCCGGCCTTCGGGAAGTAGACCTTGTCCGGGTTCGAGACCGCGATCTCTCGGCCGGCGATCTCGATGATCTCCTTTCGGGTCGCCATTCGGAAACGATACCGCCGTTGGCTGCGGTTATGGCACCCGGTCGATCTCGCCGGGCACGACGATCTCCTGGGTCGCCCCGTCGCGGCCGCCGTCGCGGCCGCCGTCGCGGTCAGCGGCCGGCTCCACCGCCTCTGCCTCTTCTGGGCGACCCCGCCGCGACAGCCGAGCCCGCAGCATCCGCAGTCGCGACGGCGGTCGCGGTGGCGCGGGCGCAATCGCACCGCGTCCTCGAAGGCTCTGGGCGATGGCCTCCGCCTCAGGCCCGCTTACGCCGAATCGGCGGAGGGAGTAGCGGGCCATCTGGACCGCCAGCTCGCGCTCCGCGTGGATCGCCTGGACGCTTCCTCCGATCCCTCGCAGGCGGGCCGCCTCGGCGTCGCTGTGGGTCCGCACGATCAGATCGATCGTGGGGTTCGCCGCACGGGCGCGTTCGACTGCGAGTCGCGTCGCATGGTCGTCCCCGATTGCGACGATGAACATGCGGGCGAGCTGGACGCCGGCGTGCTCGAGCAACTCCGGCCTCGAGGCGTCGCCGTAGATCGCCGGCACACCGCGGGCGCGAAGCTCCTCGATGTGCCGTCGGTCCAGGCTGATCACGACGTAGTGGTAGCCGCGCCGCTCGAACACCGTGGCGATCGTCCGGCCGACGCGCCCGTAGCCCGCAAGGATCGCGTGGCGCCGGAGCGGCTCGCGGGCGGCGGCCTGGGGCAGCCGCGTGACGTCGCCCGACCTCCGCTCGAACACCGCGTGGAGCCGCTCGTGCCCCCGGATGTAGGCGTCGAGCGGCTCGACCAGCTGAAACAGGATGGGATTGACCGCGATCGACGCGAGCGCGCCCGCCACGATGAGCTGGAATCCGTCGGGCGGCAGGAGCCCAAGTGATAGGCCGACCGTGCCGAGGATGAACGAGAACTCGCCGATCTGGGCGAGGCCGGCCGCCACCGTCAGGCCGGTCCGGATCGGGTAGCCGAAGGCCGCCACGATCCCGATGGCCACCAGCGACTTGGCGACGACGATGAGGCCGACCACGACAAGGACCTCGAGCGGATGCTCGAGAAGAAAGCTCGGGTCGAGCAGCATCCCGACCGAGACGAAGAACAGCACGGCGAAGGCGTCACGGAGCGGCAGCGCGTCGGCCGCCGCCTGGTGGCTCATGTCGGACTCGCTGACGATGGCCCCCGCGAGGAACGCCCCGAGGGCAAGCGAGATGCCGAAGATCGACGAGGCGGCGAACGCGATCCCGAGGGCGATCGCGAGGACGGCCAGGCTGAACAGCTCGCGCGAGTTCTCCCGCGCAACGATGATCAGGAGTGGCGGGATCAGCCGTTTGCCAGCGACGACCATGACCGCGGCAAAGACGCCGGCCTTGCCGAGGGCGATGACCAGATCACCGAGGGCATTGCCAGTCACGCTCGCGGTTCCGCCGTCGGTGCCGCCCAGCAAGGGTGCCACCGTCGGCAGGACGACGAGCACGGCGACGGTCACAAGATCCTCGACGATGACCCAGCCGACCGCCGTCCGGCCATGGACCGTGTCGAGCTCGTTCCGCTCCTCGAGGGCGCGGAGGAGCACCACAGTGCTCGCCATCGAGATCGCGAGCCCGAGGACCAGGCCGCCGCCGACGCCCCAGCCGATCGCCACGCCGAACGCGACGCCGAAGAGCGTCGCGATGGCAATCCGGATGATCGCGCCGGGAACCGCCAGCGCCCGGACCGCCATGAGGTCGTCGAGCGAGAAGTGGATCCCGACGCCGAACATCAACAGGATCACGCCGATCTCCGCCAGCTCCGTCGCGATCGAGCTATCGGCGATGAGTCCTGGCGTGAACGGGCCGATGACGACGCCGGCCAGGATGTAGCCGAGGATCGACGGGAGACCCAGCCTCCGAGCGAGCAGGCCGCCGACGAACGCGGCCGTCAGGCCGATCGCGATGGTCGAGATGAGAACGGGCTCGTGGTCCATGGCTCTTCCCGGGTTCCGGGGGTGATGCTAGGACTGGCGCGGGTCCGTGCCAGGCTGGTCAGTTCACGATACCGGACGCTGTCGAGAACGGCACCCGCCGGTCAAGTTGCGCCTCGACAGGTTCGGTACGGGATCGGATGATGGTGGCCGTCGATTCGTCGGGCGTCCGTTCGTCGTCTGGGCAAGGGATCGCATGGGGCGATCCGAGTGGCGTGAGGAGACAGTCGCATGCGGTACCTGCTGCTCATCTACACCGAGGAACCGACCGAAGCGCCCCCCGAGGACGTCATGGCTGCCGAGCTGGAGGGCTACAACGCCTTCTCGAAGGAGATCACCGACCGCGGCCTCTTCGAAGCCGGCGAGGCGCTTCATCCAACGATCAGCGCGACGACCGTCCGAGTCCGCGACGGCCAGACCGTCACGACCGACGGCCCGTTCGCCGAGACGAAGGAGGCCCTGGGCGGCTTCTACCTCATCAGCGCGAAGGACCTCGACGAAGCGATCGAGCTCGCAGCCAAGATCCCGGGCGCGACGCACGGCTCGATCGAGGTCCGGCCGATCTTCGATTTCGGGGCTGCCGAGGGATCGAATCCCCAGGCCGTCGGCGCCACCGGCTGAGCCGGCGGCTCGCGGACCCTTGGCTCCGCCGACCGATCCGCATGCCGTCGTCGACCGCCTCTTCCGCGAGGAGCAGGGGCGGGCAGTCGCCACGCTCATCCGCGTCCTCGGCGACTTCGACCTCGCCGAGGAGGCAGTCCAGGAAGCCTTCGTCACGGCCCTCGAAACGTGGCCGACCCGAGGCGTCCCGGACAATCCCGGTGCCTGGATCACGACCACCGCACGAAACCGCGCGATCGATCGGCTGCGCCGTCGAAAGCGGCTGGCCGAGAAGCAGGAGCTTCTCAAGCGCGAGGCGGCGATCGCGGACGAGCTCGCGGCGATCGACCCGGACGCGGCCATCGACAGAGAATCCGGCATGAGTCCTATCGCTGACGATCGGTTGCGGCTGATCTTCACCTGCTGCCACCCGGCGCTCGCGATGGATGCTCGGGTCGCCCTGACGCTGCGGACGCTCGGCGGCCTGTCGACGCCGGAGATCGCCCGCGCCTTTCTCGTCCCGGAGCCGACGCTGGCCCAGCGGCTCGTCAGGGCGAAGCGAAAGATTCGCGACGCGGGCATCCCGTATCGGGTGCCGCCGGACCACGCCCTGCCTGAGCGCCTCGACGGCGTCCTGCGGGTCCTCTACTTGGTCTTCAACGAGGGCTACGGGGCGACGTCCGGGGATCGGCTCGTTCGCCGGGAACTATGCGCGGAGGCGATCCGGCTCGCTCGCGTCCTGGTATCGCTGATGCCCGACGAACCCGAGGCGCTGGGGTTGCTCGCGCTGATGCTCCTGCATGACGCGCGACGGGAGGCGCGGACCGGTCCCGACGGCGAGATGATCCTGCTCGAGGACCAGGATCGCGATCGCTGGGACCGGGCCAAGGTTGACGAAGGGCGCGACCTGCTCGAGCGGGCGCTCAGGATGCGGCGCGTCGGGCCGAATCAGCTCCAGGCAGCGATCGCGGCACTCCACGACGACGCGGCCACGGCCATTGGGACAGACTGGGCCCAGATCGCGGGGCTGTACGCGGTGCTGGGTCGAGTGGCGCCGTCACCCGTCATCGAGCTGAATCGGGCGGTCGCGGTCGCGATGGCATCCGGGCCGGAGGTCGGGCTGCGGCTCGTCGACGCGGTCGCCGCCTCCGGCCAACTCGAGGAGTACCCCTATCTCCACGCCGCCCGGGCCGATCTGCTCCGTCGTCTGGGGAGGCTCCCCGAGGCCGCCGATGCCTACTTGCGGGCCCGCGACCTGACTGCCAACCAGCAGGAGCGCGCGTTCCTGGACCGGCGCCTGACCGAGGTCGGCGCGCGCCGCTAATTCGCGGTGCATCGGCGATCGATTGGCCGGTGAGGGCCCGGGCGTACATTCCGGCGCATGTCCAAGTGGAAACCCCGCGGAATCCGCCCGCCGAGTCGAGCCGGCCGCAAGCACGGCCGCGGCGGCCTGGAGCTCGAGGTGTTCCCCGGGCCGCGGCTCGGCCCGGGCGTCGCGACTGCGGACTACCGGACGGTGCTGGCGGCAATGGAGCGATTCGATCCGGAGATGCCGTGGAAGAAGGCCCGTGCCCGGATCCTCCCGATGCTGCCGCGGGTTCGCCCGTTTCCGGGACCGGAGCTGGAGCTCGCGAGGGCGATGCTGCCGCCGGGCATTCTTGTCAGTTTCGGGATCGACCTTGGTCCGGCGATCACGTTCGTCGGCGCCCCGCTGCTCGATCGCTGGCGGGTGGACGTTCCAACGCTCGCCGACACCGCCGTGTCCAACCTGCGGCAGCTCGCCGCCGAGTGCCGGAGCGACGACGTGATCCGCGATCACGTCGGTGACGTACCCGTCACGCTGCTCCAGTCACGCGTCGGCATCGCCGCGTCGTTGATCCTCGTGCCCGATGTCCTCGAGCGTTTCTTCGGACCGGGTCCCCAGCTCCTCCTCGCCCCAATGCGCGACATCCTCATTGCGTTGCCCGTCGACGTCGAGCGCGAGTTCGCCGCCTGGCTTGCAGAGGAGTGGGAGGCACTCGACCCGAACCACCTCCATCTCGGCGGCTTCCGTCATGAGGGAGGAATGATCGTGCCAGAGGCGCTGGACGAGGCGATGGCGCGGGCCTGATCGCGCGAGCCGCGGCGCGTGGCGAGGCCGAAACTAGTGGTAGCCGACCTCGATCGCCTGGCCGTCCGCGCCTTCACGGAGGACCAGCCAACCGTGGCGCACCGCGTATGACACGGCCTGGGTCCGGTTCGGCACGCCGAACTTGTGGAGGACCGTCGAAAGGTGGTTCTTGACGGTCTGCTCGCTGACGGCGAGAGTCTGGGCGATCTCGCGGTTCCGGAGGCCTCCGGCCACGAGTGCTAGGACCTCGAGCTCGCGAGTCGTCAGCGGATTCGTCGCCTCACGGTCGGCCATGATCGTGTCGCGAACGTTGTCGAGGATCCGCTCTACGAGATCCGGCCGAGAGATCAACTCGTCCTTGAGCGGATCCTCGCCCTCGGCGACGCGGCGGATCGTTGCGACGAGCTCTGCCGGCTCCGCCACCTCCGCGACGTGCGCCGTGGCCCCGACATCCATCGCGTCGAGGATGCTCGCGTCATCGTCCTCGCCGCCGAGGACAACAAGCGGCGAGTCGGGCGCGCCCTGGTGCATCCGGCGGACCGCTTCCGCAGCCTCGGCCTCGGCGGGGACGTCGACGAGTACGACATCCGGGGCGGAGGCGTCGATGACCGAGATGGCCTCATCGGGCGACTGGACCTGGGCGACGATCTCGAAGTCGGGCTCGCGGTCCAGGACCTCCCGGATCCCGATCCCGAGAAGCTCGCGGGATTCCACGATGACGAGGCGGATCGGCTCGTCTGCGGACGGTTCCTCGTCCTCGGAGGGTTCTCGGGTCAACTCGCGTCGTCGCACTTGCGCACCTCCCAGGCAAGCGCGGGCTCGCCCATCCGGAGCCTACGCGTGCTGCGGGCACGGCGCATGACCCTATCGGCCCGAAAGCAAAGGGCCAATTCGTCCTGGTACCCCCGGCATGCCGCCCCCGGAGTCGCTATCACGAATACCGAGCGGGCGGGCCGAGGTGCCTTCGCGGGCCTAGGTGAGCAGTCCGGCGCGACGGTGCCGAGCGGCGACTCCGGGAGCGTCGCCGTTCGCGGCGAGTGTCCATGGGCCCAATTGTGTCACGACTGCCTCGAGCCGGACGCTCGTGTCGACATTGGAAGGTACCTCCACGTACCAGGCACGGATCTCCGATCGGATCCGGCGGACATCGGCCGAAGGTGCGGAAGACGATCAGCAGCTGCGCTAGCATCGGCCCATGACGATCGCACCGGGTTCAAGCGCTGAGACCGGACCAGCGGGAGGGCTGCCCCGGGAGGCGGCGGACCGTGCCGCGTGGGCGAGCATCCTGGCCGACGTCGCGGTGGTGACCGTGACGCCGTTCTCGGGGGATCTTCAGAGCGTCGACCACGCCGGTCTGGAGCGAAACCTGGAACGCCTCATCCACGGCGGTGTCAAGGTGCTGGTCGCGGGCGGCAACACGGGCGAGTTCGCCGCGCTCTCGCAGGAAGAGACCGTCGAGGTCGTCCGGACGCATGCGCGTGTCGCCCGTGGGCGTGCACGCGTCATCGCCGGCGTCGGCTACCGACTGGACCAGGCTGTCGAGCTCGGCCGTGCGTCGATCGAGGCGGGCGCGGACGGACTGATGGTCCACCACCCGATCCACCCCTACGCGAGCGAGGCCGGCCTCGTCACCTACTACGCCGCGCTCGCCGACGCCCTGCCCGGCGTCCCCTTGATCCTCTACGTTCGGGGCCCTCAGCTCACAGCGGACGGGGTGCGCCACCTCGCCGCCATCGAATCGATCGTCGGCGTCAAAGTGGGGCAGCCGGATCCGGAGCGCTTCGCAGGGTTCGTCGGCGCAGCCCCGGATCTCGCCTGGGTCTGCGGCGTCGCCGAGGCGTGGGCGGTCCCGTTCTGGCGCGCCGGCGCCATCGGGTTCACGTCCGGGATCGCCAACCTCGCGCCGGAGCGATCGCTCGCGGTGTTGGCCGCGCTAAAGGCAGGCGACCTCGCCAAAGCTGAGGCGCTGGTCGATCGATTGCGGCCGATCGAGGCGCTTCGAGCCGGCCGAGGCGATGCCAACAACGTCGCGGTCATCAAGGCCGCCATGGACCGCGTCGGGCTCGTTGGGGGCGGGTTGCGGCCACCGCTCTCCACGCTCGAGCCAGGTGATCAGGCAGAGCTGATCCGAATCCTCGATGAGCTGGAGCTGCCGTCGTGACTGCCCAAGGCCCGCCCATCGTCCGCCTCCAACACGTCAGCCTGCCCATCCCCGGGACGCCGGAGTCGCTCGACGAGGCGCGTCGCTTCTATGGCGAGATCCTGGGGCTCGCCGAACGCTCCCGCCCGACGGTGTTCCCAGGTGTCGGCATCTGGTACGCCATCGGCGATCAGGAGTTGCATCTCTTCAGCGAGCCGGCCGGCGTAGCGGTGAACCTCCAGTCCCGACGACACCCCTGCTTCGAGGTCGACGACGTGGCCGGCCTTCGAGCACGCCTCGACGCCGCCAGCGTGACGACCCGCGATCACGACGGGGAGATCCCCGGCCGGCCACGCTTCTTTGCCGTGGACCCATTCGACAACACGCTGGAGTTCGTCCACTTCGAAGCCGACCACTGGTAGGTCGACGATGAAGGCGCTCAGGCTGGAGGCGGACTGGGATCCGAGGCCCGGCGCCGCCGCGACCCTCGATCCGGCCGACGTATCGGCCCGCCTCGCTCGGCGCGGGAACCAGGTCTGGCGCAACCCGCGGATCTCCGTCGCGACGCTGCCCGACCCGACGCCCGCTGGGGATGACGTCATCATCCGCGTCCAGGCCTGCGGCATCTGCGGCTCTGACTTCCACCTCGTCGAATCGGATGCGGATGGCTACATGCTCTATCCGGGTCTCGTCCGCACGCCCGTGGTCACGGGCCATGAGTTCGCCGGCGTCGTCGAGGCGGTCGGGCCGGCGGTCAGGGACTTCGCTCCTGGCGACGCGGTCTGCGCGGAGGAGATCGCGTGGTGCGGGGACTGCCTCGCCTGCCGGGCCGGCCGGCCCAACAACTGCACCCGCATCCAGGAGCTCGGCTTCAGCTTCGATGGCGCTCACGCCGAACTCGTACGGACGCGCGCTCGCTACTGCTGGTCGCTCGCGCCGCTCCTCGAGGCCGGCATTCCTGCGGATCGGGTCTTCCAGCTGGGCGCTCTCGTCGAACCGACCGGCGTCGCTTACATCGGCATCTTCGTGAGTGCCGGCGGCTTCATGCCAGGCGCATCGGTCGGCGTGGTCGGTGCCGGGCCGATCGGACTGGCGGCAATCGCGCTTGCTCGTGCCGCCGGCGCGGGCAGGATCGTCGCCTTCGAGGTCGCCGAGGGCCGCCGGGCGCTGGCCTCGTCGATGGGCGCCGACCTGGTCCTGGATCCGCAGGGGCTTGGCCCCAATGGCGTCATCGCCGCCGCCCGGGATGCCTCCCGCGGTCGCGGGATCGATATGTGGGTGGAGGCCAGCGGCGCGGCGGGAGTTGCCGAGACGATGGCGGCATCGCTCGCCCCGGCGGGGAAGCTGGTGCTGATCGGACGGGGTCCCCACATGATCGACCTTGATCCGGAAGTCCTGATCGTTCGAGGCGCCGCGATCCACGGCTCGATCGGCCATTCGGGGTCCGGAGCGTTCGGTCGCGTGATCGATCTCATGGCTGCGGGACGGCTCGACATGGCCCGCCTTGTCAGCGCGACGGTGGATCTCGACGCTGCGGCGCAGCTGCTCGACGGCATGCCTCGTCGCGAGTCCGGGAAGGTCCTGGTCGTCCCGTAGCGAGCTCCAGCCGCCGCCTCGCCTGACATTCGCCTGATCCTTCCCCTGACCACGGAGCCAGCCGAACAGTACCCATGTCCTGTCGGGAGGCTGGCGTCTGTTGCTAGACTCGAACCGTGAACGACGTTCCCCAGACTGTCGTCCTG
>JANMPL010000385.1:0-4047 GCA_031369845.1 Chloroflexota bacterium | reverse complement strand
GAACTCGGTCCCGAACCAGCGGCGAGCTTCTCTGCGCGTTGAAGCTCGCGATCGACTCGCAGCTCGTCCCGGCTCAGCGAACCCAGACCGATGGCCTCGGCCGTAAGGATCCCGAGCCCGACTGCGACCACGACTGCAATGCGGACCCCCCACCTCAAGTCCGATGGCAACACCTGAGCGCCGACCATTACCGTGGAGGCGAGGACAAGCAGCGCGATAAACCGAAGGTTGCGGAGACCCGGTATCAGGACGACGACGATCCAGACGGCGAGGAGGTAGGCGACGACCGGTGCCTCGATCAAGCGACAAGCCTTCCACTACAGACCGAGCCTCGCGGCCGCAGCGAGCGATTCGTCAGGCCGGTCATCGCGGATCGACCCGACGATACGTGCTCTCAGAACGGCGGGCTACCTTGAGGACGACAACCAGGCTCGCCGCATCATCGATCGTGTAGATCACGCGGAGGTCGCCGACGCGCAACCGCCAGAAGTCAGAGTCCGCGAGCTTCGCTGCGCCTGATGGCCGCGGCTCGATCGCGAGCGCGAGGATCGGGCCGCGCAACCGAGCGGCATCGCCTGGCGGGAGACGTCGGAGTTGACGCTGGGCAGCGGGAGCGAGCTCGACGCGGCGGCGTCCCTCGCTCACCCCTCGTCCGGGCCGTTGGTCGCCTGGGTCTCCGCGGCCAACGATCCGAAGAACGACTCTGCGGCTTCCCCGCCGTCACGTCGGTACTCGACGAGGGCGGCCTCGGCCGATGCGCGGTCCTCGTGGGATTCCGCGGCCTCCAGCCAGCCCTCAAGAGCCTCGTCCACGATGTCCCGAACGCTGCGGTCTGACCGCGCAGCCTCCACCTTCACGGCACGGTAGAGGTCGGGCTTGATGTCGATCGTAACCTTCATCGATCCAGCATACCAGCTTGCTGGGTTGCTGGGCCGCTCGGTAACGATCCGATCAGGCGCTGACGACGCGGTTGCGGCCCGCCCGTTTGGCAGCGTACAGTGCTTTGTCGGCCCGTTCGATCAGGGCCTCTCGAGTGGGATTGGACGGGTCGATCGCGGCGCATCCTGCCGAGACGGTCGCCCGGACCTCCTGGCCGTCGGGGCCGCGGACAATGTGTGCCTCCAGGTCGCGGCGGATCTCATCGGCAACGCGGGCGGCGTCGGCGAGCGTGGAGCCCTCGAGCACGGCGACGAACTCCTCGCCGCCGTAGCGCGCCACGAGATCGGCCGACCGGAACCGGGTCAGCAGGATCCCGGAAAACTCGCGCAGGACGGCATCGCCTGCCTGGTGGCCGTAAGTGTTGTTGAGCACGCCGAAGTGATCGAGATCGAACAGGATCGCCGCAATCGGCTTGGCAACCTCGCGGTCGCGCCGCCAGCGTGCAAGGATATGCTCCATCGAAGCGTCGAAGTGGCGCCGGTTGTAGAGACCGCTCAGGGCGTCGCGAATCGCGAGTGCGTGGACTTCCGCGAGCAGGTGCGCGTTGGCGGTTGCGAGGGCGGTCTGCCCTCCGAGCAGCGTCAGTACTTCCAGTTCAAGCTCCGTGAACTCCCCTTCCGCGCCGGCGCGGGCAACGACGATCGTCCCTAGGACGGTGCCATCGTGGATGAGCGGGATGGCGACCATCGCCCCTGTATCGACCTGCCACGGGATCGATTTCGCCCGCTTCGAGCGGTCGGCCGGTAGGCGCTGCACCATGAGCGCCCGACGCTGGATCGCGCGGCCGGCGGAACCGTGGCCGGGCAGGATCTCCCGCCCGATCGCGAGACTGTCAACCGCGTCCCCCCGGATGGCCCGGATGACGTATCGACTGGTGTCGGGGTCCAACAGGGCAAGCCACGACGCATCGTGCTGGACGACGTCGGCGATCCGGTCGAGGAGCGCGGATGCGAGCTGGTCCTCTTTCACCATCGCGCCGGCAGCCTGGGCGAACTGATTGAGCGCGACGAACAGTCGCGCGCGCTCCTTCAGCGCCTGCTGTTCCCGACCCAGGACCAGAGCAGCAGACAGCCGTTCGGCGACCGTCTCGATCAGCCGAACGTCTGCCAACGTGAGCGGCACCTCGGGCGTCGACTCGATCGAGAGGACTCCCACCGTCTCGTCGTCCATGGTCAGCGGGACTGCGATCTGGCTCGAGACCTTGGGGCTCGCGGGCCGCCAGTCGGCGTCGGGTCCGGCACCCTCGAGAAATGCCGAACGGGCGTCTCGGAGCACGCTACTGATGATTCCGATCGTCGGATCGAGCGCCGCCGCGCGTTCGCCGTAGCCGACGGCAGCGCCGAGCTCGAACCGAGGCCCTCGCCGGATGAAGAGCGAGAGATAGGGGTATCCCATCCGGTCGGACAGAGTCAGGAGCACGGCCGTCATCGATTCGGCGGTGGGGCCGGTCTTCGCGAGGAGTGCTCCAACCGCCTCGATTCCGCGCAGCGCCTCGTCTGCGCGGCGCTCGTCGGTGACGTCGATGCCGGTACTGATCAGGTGAGTAGCGCGACCTTCGTCGTCGAAGAAGCAGACGTCCGACCATGAGATCAGGCGGAGCATGCCGTCGCGCGTGACCCAGTGGTTTTCGTTCTGCGTCGGGAGCTGACCCGGACGCAATTGAGCGAGATCCTCGCGGACGGCCGGGATCTCCCCCTTCGGCACGAGGAAGTCATAGAACGGTCGCCCTCGTACCTCCTCGAACGAGTAGCCGGTCGCGAGCTCGCAGGCTCGATTGAACCGGAGGATCCGGCCCTGGCCGTCGAAGACGCAGACGAGCGCGCCAGCAATCTCGAGGACCGCATCCGTGAATCGCCGCTCTTCTCGTTGCTCGAGACGTTCCTGGACGACCGCACTCACGTCCGTGACTGTCCCGAGGTAGCCTGTCATCCGGCCGTCGACTGCGCGGATCGGCGATGCTGCCCCAGCGGCCCACATCGTCGTGCCGTCCGGCCGGAGGAACCGGAATTCGACCGCGAACTCGCGGCCCGCCGCAGTCGCCGCCTGCCACTCCGCGACCACATGCTCGCGATCGGCCGGGTGGATGGCCGCCGCCCAGCCCGAGCCCATGGCCGCCTCGGCCGACATACCCGCGTACAACTGCCATCGCCGATTGACGAATCGGCATTGGCCGGCGGAATCGGTCTCGAAAATGCCTGCCGCGAGGGTGTCCAGAACGGCGCTTCGGCCGTTGGGCGCGCGCGCTGCCGATCGTGGGTGCGAACTAACTGACATACGGATGGACGACGTCCTGCGCGACGAGCGAGCCGCCGCGCGAGCGCGCGAGGTCCCATGAAGGGTATTCCCCGCGGTCAAGCGAGTCTGTGCGTCCTTTGTACCCGAGCGGCGTCATCCGTATGCATTAGAGGCCATGGTCCGATTGGCGGCGGATCACTAAGCAACTCGGGCCCATCCCCGATCCTCCGGGAACGTAGACTTTGACCGTGCTGCGCTACGGAGTCGCCAACCTGCCACGTTCGCGCGAATGACCGGCCAGCCGCCCGATTCCGACTGGCACGCTGTCCTGCCACCGGGTTTCCGCTGGCCCGACGGAAGCCGGGCCGCGGCGTGCTTCACGTTCGACGTCGATGCCGAGAGCCCGATCCTCTTCGAGTACCCGGAGTCCGCCGGCTGGCTCGACGTGATGAGCCACCAGGCGTATGGGGCGCGGACCGGGATCGCCCGTCTCCTCCGCGTCCTCGATCGGCGGCAGATCCGCGCGACGTTCTTCATCCCGGGCTACAGTGCCGAACGCTGGCCCGCGATCTGCCGCTCAATTCGGGATGCCGGGCACGAGATCGCCCATCACGGCTATCTCCACGAGGGCGCTCGGGGCGCGACGCCGGCCGACGAGGAAGCTCATCTCCTGCGCGGATTCGCTGCGCTCGACGAGGTGCTCGGCGTCCGTCCCGTAGGCTACCGGGCACCGAACTGGGAGCTGACGTTCGATACGCCGGCGCTCCTCGCCCGCCACGGCTTCGTCTACGACTCGGGGCTGATGGACGCCGACCATCCGTACATCCTCGCGACGTCCGCGGAGCCCGACGGGGCGACGATCGTGGAGCTGCC
>JANMPL010000372.1:0-2010 GCA_031369845.1 Chloroflexota bacterium | reverse complement strand
AGCCCCGGTACAGCCTCGAATCGGATGATGCGACTCATGGGATCACGCGAACGACCATCGGATCGAGGTCGCCGACGCGCGAACGACGCATTCCGCCGCCTTGGCCAGGAGCACCGCCTTGCGCGCGTTGGCGCCGGACTCAGCCTTCGGGAGGTCGGGGCCGCGTCCGCAGCCTCGCATCAGCAGCTCTCGCGGTTCGAGCGCGGTCAGTTGGAGCGCGTGTCGGTTGCTGAGGTAGGAGCGTGGTGCGCTGTGGTGGGTCTCGATCTAGCGATCCGCGCCTACCCGGCCGGCGATCCGATCCGGGATCGCGCGCAGCTGCAGCTCCTCGAACGACTTAGGGCGCGCCTTCATCCGAGCCTGCGCTGGCGAGCCGAGGTGCCGCTTCCCATCGAAGGCGACCTGCGGGCGTGGGACGCGGAGATCACCGGTCGTCACCCCTCGCCTTGGCGAGCCCGCGTCGAAGCCGAGACACGGATTGCTGACGGACAAGCGCTCGAACGGCGCCTCGGCCTGAAGAACCGCGACGATCCATCCGGTCACGTGATCCTGTTGGTGTCCGACACGCGCTCGAACCGGCGGGCGCTGGCATCGATCGGCATGGGGTTGGATCACCTCGTGCCGCTCGGCACGCGCGAGATGATGGCGGCGCTGGCTGCCGGCAAGGACCCGGGACGCGGCGGCATCGTCATTCTCTGAGCCCCGCCCATCGGCGCCTGGTCCGGCTCGCGGACCAACGGGCGGGCCGGAGCATCCGCTCACGCCGGATTCAGGCCTTTCTTCGTTCACCGGTCCGGCGGCCGGACCAGTCGACGGTGGAGAGGGTCGATTCAGCCCGGTTTCGGTGTCCCGTTCGTCCGTTGGTCCGGCTGGCGGACCAGGAGTAAGTCGAGCGGCTAGCTGCCGAGAGTTCGGCGGCGCTGCTCGAACTCCTCGGCGTCGATCTCACCATGGGCGAACCGTTCGCGGTGCACGGCTAGGGCGCTGTCCTCAGTTGTGGCGCCCGGTCCCCCGCCCGGTGCAGTGTTCGTGTTCCGGATCAGCCAGCGAACACCGAGCATCACGACGACCACGACGAAGACGACGAACGCGAGATTCAGGACGATCGCGAGCAACGCCATCATCCCGAAGCCGCCGAAGAACGGATCGAACACGAGAAAGCCCCTCTCCTAGCCCGGCTGGGCCAGCACCATGATCCGGATCTCAGTCATGTCCTCGATCGCCCAGCGCAGGCCCTCGCGGCCCAGGCCGGAGTCCTTGACCCCGCCGTACGGCATGTGGTCGATCCGGTAGGTCGGGACGTCGTTGACGATCACGCCGCCGACCTCGAGCTCGTTGAAGGCCCGCCACGAATTCGCGAGATCGTTCGTAAAGACGCCCGTCTGCAGCCCGAACATCGAGTCGTTGACCTGCTTGATCGCGTCGCCGAAGTCCTTGAACCGGAACGCCACGGCGAGCGGCGCGAACGCCTCGTTCGAGCAGACCTGGGCCTGCGGTGGGACGTCCGTGAGGATCGTCGGCGGGAAGAAGTTTCCGTCGGCCTTGCCGCCCAGCAGGACCTTGCCGCCCATCGCGACCGCCTCGTCGACCCAGCGCTGGGTGCGCCCGGCCGCCGTCGCCTCGACCCTGGGCCCGAGGTCCGATGTCGGATCGAGCGGGTCGCCCATCTTCAGTTGGCGTGCCCCGGCGACGAACTTGTCCATGAACGCGTCCCAGATGTCCTCGTGGATGAACATCCGCTGGACGCTGATGCAGACCTGGCCGGCATAGGCGAATGCGCCGACGAGGCAGCGCCTGACAGCCCAGTCGAGGTCCGCCGACTTGTCGACGATGACGCCGGCGTTGCCACCCAGCTCGAGCACGACCTTCTTCTTGCCGGCCCGCTCCTTCATCCGCCAGCCGACCGACGGGCTGCCAGTGAACGTCAAGAGCTTGAATCGCTCGTCCGCCACCATTCGGTCGCCGAGCTCACGAGTCATCGGCAGGATGCTGACGGAGCCCGCCGGGGCA
>JANMPL010000315.1:0-2081 GCA_031369845.1 Chloroflexota bacterium | reverse complement strand
GGACCGGCTGGCGGAGGACGCCAGAGGGGGAGCGCTTCGAGCGGCTCTTTTTCGCTCCTTGGTCCGCGCGGCGGACCACGGCGCGTGGGTCAGAGCTCGCGACGAGCTAAGCGGCGGCACGACGCTCGTCGATCAGGCGGCGGGCGGTCTCGGCGGCGACACCCGCATCGCGACAGTACGCGTCCGCGCCGACGGCCATCCCGAACTCCTCGGTGAGCGGCGCGCCGCCGACGAGCACGATGTAGTCATCGCGCATGCCGCGGTCCTTGAGTGTCTGGATGACAACCTTCATATAGGGCATGGTCGTCGTCAGCAGCGCCGACATTCCGAGGATGTCCGGCTTGTGGAGTTCAAGGGCGGCAATGAACTTCTCGGCGTCCGTGTTGATGCCGAGGTCGACGACCTCGAAGCCGGCTCCCTCGAGCATCATGCCAACGAGATTCTTGCCGATGTCGTGGATGTCGCCCTTGACCGTCCCGATGACGACCTTGCCGACGGGCTCGGCACCGGTCTCGGCGAGCAGCGGCCGCAGGATCTCCATGCCGGCCTTCATCGCGTTCGCGGCGAGGAGGACCTCGGGTACGAACAGGATTCCGTCGCGGAAGTCGATCCCGACGATCTTCATCCCCGCGACGAGCGCGTCGTCGAGAACCTTCGTCGCAGTGAAGCCGCGCTCGAGCAGGATGTTCGTCCCCTCGACGATCTCAACCTTCATCCCGTCGTACAGATCGTTGTGCATCTGTTCGACGAGCTCGTCGTCCGAGAGCGACTTGAGGTCGATCTCCTCGTAGTCGTCCGCCACGATGTGTGCTCCTGGTCAGGCGATCCCGCGATTTCTGGGGTTCCACGATGCGGAACGGTGCCGTATGATGGAACGCAGGACCGAAATCTAGCCGAACGGGAGCCTGGTGTCCAGAGTCCAGTCCATTGAGCGAGCCTTCGCCGTACTGTCCGCGTTGGCCGACGGCCCGATCGGCGTGACCGAGGTGGCCGAACGCGTCGCGCTCCCCAAGTCGACCGCCGCGCGGATGCTCGCCTCGCTCACCCGCGAGGGCGTCGTCGAGCAGGTCCCGGGTGACACTCGCTACCGGCTCGGTGGCCGGATCGTCTCGCTGGCGGCAGGGGTGCTGCCGGCCCGTAGCCTCGTCGCGATCGCCCGCCCGATCCTCGTCGAGCTCGCCTCGTCGGCCGGTGAGGCGGCTGGCCTGTCGGTGCCTGACGGCGCATCCGCGCATTACATCGACCAGGTCGAGACCACGCACCAGGTCCAGATCCGCGACTGGACAGGTTCTCGTCTCCCGATGCACGCCGTCTCGTCCGGCCAGGTCTTCCTGGCCCACATGAGCTCGGTCGCTGTCGAGCGTTATCTCGCGATGCCGCGCGTCGCGTTCACCGCCCGGACGATCACCGACTCGGCGGCCCTCCGCGAGCGACTTCGGACCGTCCAGCTAGCGGGCTGTGCCTGGGCCCGCGAGGAGTTCTCCGAAGGTCTAAACAGCGTGGCCGCGCCTGTTGCGGGCGAGAATGGCGAGATCGTCGCGGCCGTCCATCTGCACGGACCGTCGTATCGGTTCCCGGCCGCCGGATCCGAGGAGGACGTCGCCGCCCGGGTCGTCTCCGCGGCGCAGAGCGTGTCCGAGCGGCTCCGGGGCGTGTAACGCGGGACCAGCCCGAGACCAGCAGGCCATGCGAGAACCGCCGTTACCCGGCCGCGTTTGGGGGCCGGCTCACCCTCGGCAGGCGAATCGAGAACGTCGACCCGCGACCTGGCGTCGATTGCACGGCGACGTCGCCGCCGGCGCCCGCAGCGAACCCGCGAACCATCGACAGCCCGAGCCCCGAGCCCTTGCTCAATTCCTTCGTAGTGAAGAACGGCTCGAACATTCGCGCTTGGACCTCCGGCTTTATCCCGGTGCCAGAGTCGTGGACCGCGATCTCGAGCGCGATCGGTCCGCTCAGGGCGTGTCAGACACGTACGACGTTGTCGCGCCGAACCTGCGGCTCCTGGCCGAGGAGTACCTGCAACTCGCGGAGTCCGCCGGGCTCCGGCAGGAGGTTGACCCGACCGTGATCGGCGACAT
>JANMPL010000300.1:0-2256 GCA_031369845.1 Chloroflexota bacterium | reverse complement strand
CTCGTCCTGCCGATCGGGACGACCTGGCGGCTCGAGCCGGACGCAGGGTCGGAGCAGCGGATGCTCTACCTCGAGGCGCCGTCGGAGATCGAGCCGCCGAAGCGCTATAGGAACGATTACGGCCAGCTACTCGAGCATTCGCCCTACTCGCAGCGCGACCTCCACGCGCCCGACGAGGTCGGGCCTCGCGACGAGTCCGGTGACTTCGTCATCGACGTCCGATCGGCCGACCGGATCACGGCCTACCACTACCGGCACCACCCGTTCGACGTCGTCGGCTGGGACGGCTATCTCTGGCCATTCCGGTTCAACATCGGCGACTTCCAGCCGATCACCGGCCGGGTCCATCAGCCGCCACCGGTCCACCAGACGTTCCAGGCGCGGAACTTCGTCGTCTGCTCGTTCGTGCCCCGCAAATTCGACTATCACCCCCTCGCGATCCCGGCGCCGTACAACCACTCGAACATCAACAGCGACGAGGTCATCTACTACGTCGCCGGCAACTTCATGAGCCGACGCGGGGTGGAGATCTCGTCGTTCACGCTCCATCCGGCGGGCATCCCGCACGGGCCGCATCCGGGCACGGTCGAGGCGTCGATCGGCAAGGACGCGACCGAAGAGCTGGCCGTCATGGTCGACACGTTCCATCCGCTGCGCGTGACGAAGGCGGCGATGGAGCTCGACGACGATCGCTACCCATACTCGTGGCTCCCGTCGGACGACCACGCAAAAGAAGCCTCCGAGCTCGCGGAACGAGGCCCGGAGGCGTTCCCTGACTGACCTGATCCCGGTTGTCAGGACGGCTGCGCGCTCGGTGCCACTGGTGCGCCAAGAACCATCGTTGACAGGAAGGATTCGACGAGCCGCCGCGCACCGCCATACGGCATCACGGAGGAGTCGGACTCTTCCCTCCAGGCGATCACGACGTACATCCGGTCGCCGTTCAGGACGAAGACCGGGTGATCGAAGCCCGATTTCGTGATGAGCACGCCGGGGTGGGCATCGATGGAGACCGGAATTGCTCCGTCCTGGTAGCCGCTGCAATCCTGGCCAGGTGCGGCGGCCGCCACGCAGTAGGACTGGATCCATGCCTGCGCCGAGGTGCCGGCTTCGACAGCCACCGACCAGGCGCTCACGCGAACGTCACCAGCCGCCGCGATGAAACTCTCCTGGGCGGCGCTCGTCCAGTCCGCGGCGTCACTTGCGACGGTCCAGTCGCGTTCAGCCGGACGCTCGGTCCAGTCGGCCGGGCGGCCGATGCTGAAGCCGTAGCGCGCCGACTCGTAGGGCGGCCACGAACTCGTATCGAGTAGCGCCGACGACGGTGACGGGCTGGGCGAGGCTGTCGGTGCGGGCGTGGCCGAGGGCGTCGGTCCGCCGGGACCTCCTGGCCCGCTCGGCCCGCGGTTGACGACCAACAGTGACCCAATTGCCAGGGCCCCGACGGCCGCTGCCGTGAGCCCGAGGCGAAGTGGTGTAGTCATTCCTGGAACCCTCCACGGCACGCGCCAGGCGCGCCGCTGTTTGATCGATTGGAAGGCGGCGAGGACGATGTCGAGCGCCTGGTCCGGCGCCGTGTATGGGTCGTCCTCGAGCCAGTCGGCAATACGAGGTTCGAAGAGCGGCTCGTCCGATCGGGTCATGCGGGTCGCTCCTCGGGAGTCGCCGCGGACGTGGCGCCCGCGTCAAGCACGGCCCGCAGCTGACGGACCGCGTAATGGAGGCGGGACCGCGCGGTCCCGACGGGAATGTCCAGGGTGTCCGCGATCTCCGTCAACGGATACCCGAGGTGGTGATGGAGGACGACCACGGCGCGGTGTTCCGGTGACAACCTGCCGAAGGCGTCCTCGAGCGCTTCGCGATCGACGACGGAGCTCGCCGGATCGGGAGAAGCGCCAGCGACGGTAAGAACTCGGAGTGCGGAATTCCAGCGCTGCGTGCCGCGCGACTCCGCGTAGCAGGCGTTGACGACGAGGCGGTGCAGCCACGCGTCGAATCGTTCGGGATCGCGGAGGGTCCGAAGGTCCCGCCACGCGCCAAGCAACGCCTGCTGGCATGCATCCTGGGCGCGGTGCTGGTCGCGCAGGATCCGGTAGGCGAGGGCGTAGCAGCGATCGATGTGGTTCGTGGCCAGCGTCGCGAACGCGTCGCGATCGCCTGCTGCTGCCCGAACTACGAGATCCTGCTGCTGCATCCGTCCCGGCCCCTCGGGTGCGGCCCGCCTGGCCGCTTCAATGAGTATGGAGCCGGCCGCCG
>JANMPL010000298.1:0-6991 GCA_031369845.1 Chloroflexota bacterium | reverse complement strand
CCATGTGCCCCTGTCGCGGGCAACTCGCGACATGATCGGCACCAAGGAGCTCGGCCGCATGAAGCCGGGCGCGATCCTCCTGAACGTCGCCCGGGGCGGGGTCGTCGACGAGGCGGCGGTCGCGGCTGCGCTGTCCACCGGGGCTCTCGCCGGGGCCGGCATCGACGTCTTCGAGCACGAGCCGCCGGTCGGTTCGCCGCTGCTCGAGGCGCCGAATACGCTCCTGACGCCTCACCTGGGCGCCTCCACCGCAGAGGCGCAAGTGGCCGTCGCCGAGGAGGTCGCGGACCAGGTCATCGACGTCCTCGCCGGCCGGAGCGCGCGGTATGCGGTCAATGCCCCGCTGCTGACACCCGAAACCGCGGAGGCCCTCGCTCCCTACCTGCCGCTCGCAGAGACGCTCGGCCGGTTCTTCGCCCAGTTCTGCCGGACAGGCGTCCGGACCCTGACCCTCGAGATCGCCGGCGACCTGTCGGCCTTCGACGGCTCGCCGCTGGTCGCAGCCGTCCTGCGGGGGCTCCTCGAGACCTCGACGACCGAACGGGTGAACCTCGTCAACGCCGGTGCCCTCGCCAAGGCCCGCGGTATCACCGTTGTCGAACGCAAGACGCCCGACGCAGGAGCCTTCGCGGCGCAACTCAGCCTGTCGGGCGAGTCACGGGGTCGGACGACGACGGTCGCCGGCACAGTCGCCGCTGGCGAGGCCCGGTTGACCCGCCTCGACGAGTATCGGCTCGACATGGAACCTTCCGACGTCATGCTCATCACCCGCCATCGCGATCGGCCGGGGATGATCGGCCGGATCGGCCAGACGCTCGGACAGGCCGACGTGAACATCAGCGCGATGCATCTCGGCCGGTCCGCCCCGCGGGCCGACGCGCTCATGGTCCTGGCCCTCGACGACGACGTCCCGCCGGCCGTCGCCGAGGCGATCCGAACCCAGGAAGCGGTCCTCGACCTGTGGACGATCCGGCTCGGCAGCGAGCGCTGAGCACGCCTCGCGAGTCCGCGCCCGCCCCCGATCGCCTCGTCCCGGACGGGCTCGACGCGACGCTCGTCCTCGCCCGTCACGGCGAGTCGGAATTCATCGTCGAGGGACGGTTCCAGGGCCAGGCGGAGACACCGCTATCGGCGATCGGGCTGCGCCAGGCCGAGCGACTGGCTGAGCGGCTGGCCCGCCCGGACGCGTCGCCGTCCCTGCCCGTGCCTGCGGGACCGCCGCTAGAGATCGTCCATTCGCCGCTCATCCGCACCACGCAGACGGCGGAGCTCATCGGCCACGCGATGGCCGATGAGGTCGCGTTTGCACGGCCGATCACCACCCGCCCGGAGCCAGGCCTGCTCGAGATCGGGCTGGGCGAGTGGGAAGGCCTCCACCGCGAAGAAATCGAGCGCCGCTGGGGCGACGTCCTGACGACCTGGCGGCGCCGGCCGCTCGAGGCGTGGGCGCCGGGCGGCGAAGCGATCCCCGACGTCGCGGCGCGCCTCCGACCGGCCCTCTCCGGAATCCTCTCGAGGCTCGCGGAACAGGGCGTCCCGGGTTCGCTCGATCGGCCCCAGGTCGCGGGCTACCTCGAGCCGCAGACGACGCAGCCATGGACGATCGTCGTCGGCCATGACGGCATCTTCAAGGTCCTGCTGCTGACGCTCTTCGACCTGCCGCTCGAGCGGTTCTGGATGTGGTCGTTCGACCTGTGCGGAATCGGCGTCATCGAGTTCCGTGCCGGCCGGCCACTCGTCCGGGCGATGAACCTCACGGAACACCTCGCGCCGCTCCTGGACGAGGCGGCCCACGAGACGAGCCTGGACCGCCAGCGCTCCGGGGCGCTCTAGGCGCTGGCCCCCCGCCCGTGGGGTCGTCCGCCCATGCCCCGTTCTGGCCAAATATCCATGGAGGGACTCTTCGGCCAGCTGAAGTGGACGGATTCGCGTCGGCCGGGGCTCTTCTGCGCAATTTGATGCGCCTGTACGCATCGTCCGGCCTGCGGGGCGCCTGAGTCCCGCCTCAGAGCCGGCCTACTAATCCTCGGGTGGATATTTGGCCACATTCACGGGCTCGGGACGGCGCGCGGGCGATCGGCCACGGCGTTGCCGAGCGATCAGCGGCGGCGTTGGCGACGCCGGAACAGGAGCCGCAGCATGCCGACCCGCAGCCGGCGGTACGATGCGCGCAGGGCCCGGATCCGCTCGTCGCCGAGCGTCCGTCGGCCGTATGCCACCTCGACCTTGGCCGTGGCGACCGTCTGCAGTTCCGGTCTGATGTTCGGCAGGATGTCGCCGAGCGCCGCGGCGTATTCGTAGGCCGTCTGCGTCGGCCGGGGCCCGAATCCGAGACGCGCGGCGAGGCGAGCCACGCCGTCGTACGCGCCATCGGGGGTCGTCGGGCCTCGTGGGCCCCGCTGCCAGGCGACGAAGGCGATGCCGCCAACGATCCCGATGAGCAACAGCGCGACGATGATGAATGGCCCGGGGCCTGTCCCGTCGTCGGTGTTGGCCGGCAGAACGCCGGGCCGCGCAGATGGGCGGTTGACGTCGGGGCCGCCATCGTCGCCCGGTCCGGCGCTGCGCGACGGCCTCGGCGAGGGGCCACTGACCGGCTTCCCGATCGGCAGGGGGTCGACGGCAGAACGCTGGCCACCGGTCGGGTCGAAGATCACCCAGCCGTAGCGCGGGAAGTAGACCTCGACCCAGGCGTGGCCATTCGAGTTCGGGATCTGCTCGACACCGGTCAACGGGTTCAGGCTTCCGGGGAGGAACCCCTGGACGTAACGGGCCGGAATGCCGTGCGCCCGGAGAAGAACCGTCATCAGTGTCGCGTATTGCTGACAAAAGCCGCGCTTCGACTTGGCAAAGCACTCGGCGACACTCAGGTCGCCGCAGTCGACATCTGAAACGTCCGTATCGTAGTGATAACGGGCACCATCCTGTAGCTCGCGGACCATCGTCGTCGCTACGTCGAATGCGTTGTCATTCGGCGTGGCACGAAGGACCGTGTCGAGAACCTTTTGCGCCTCCGGCCCAACCGCATCCGTCGGGAGCGGGAGATACCGCTTCACGATTTCGTCGGGATAGTCCGTGCCCGCGACGCGAAGCTGGTTCTGCGTCAGCGCGCCCGGCGGATCGTCACCCAGAAGCGGGACCCGCGCGGTCACGACGTACGGTTGATGGCCTTCGATGTGGATGGCCTCGAACAGGTCGCTCTCGCCGAGGCCGAGCAGCGCCGTATCGCGGTCGACCCGCACGGGTGTCAGTGGACTGAAGACGTACGAGCTCCGATCGGCCACCGGCGTGACCGTGAAGTTCACCTCCACGCCGCCTTCCTTGGGCGGGGCGTCGAGTGACCCGGCGAGCACATCTTCGCCGGCGGGACGCGGGGTGCGCTCCGACGCCGTCCATCCCCAGCCATACTTGTCGGCAAGGTCGTAGGCGATCACCCGCCAGTAGAGGTGCCGCGTGTTACCGGGCGGACGCTGGATGGTCAGCGCGAGCTCCGAGTTCGGGGTCCACGACGTCTGGACAGTGGCGGACGGGCCGAACTGGACGCTCCCGAAGCCGCGGTTGTCGCCACCGGTCGGGAGGAATTTCTGGAGCGCCGCGCTGATGTCGAGCAGGACCGGCTTGACCTCTTCCCAGGCTCCGGCAAGCGGCGCCGAGCGGGCCGTCGCGGTGAGGAACAGCGAGCCGACGACGGCGATGATGATGAAGACCGTGCCTCCGCGGAGGTAGATCGACCGGACGGCGGCCGGGTCGCCGATCCTGCGCCGCATCCACGTCGCCTGCTCGTCGAGGGCATGGAGCCGGATGAGAAGGAACAAGGACGCGAGGCTGAACAGCATCAGATAGCCGAGCTGATCGCGGACGGTCGCCGACATGTTGCCGATGAGCACGGCCCCGATGACGACGACCGCGCTCAGCGGCCGGCGGTGGCGGAAGACGGCCGAGGCCGCGAACTGACCCGTTCCCCAGCAGAGCAGGCCGAGGACCAGCAGATGGTGCCCGGTCGCCCGGGTCGCGGGATCCCCATTGATGATCAGGTCATTCCAGGCCCTGACCGCTTGATCGGCGGTCGCGACGAACTGCGTCCCGAGCGTCGGCCCGTGGTTGGGCAGGACGCTGCCGACGACGATCGGGACGATCAGCGCCGCGAAGGTGGCTCCGATGACGTGGGCGACCCAGCGGCTCCAGCCGGTCTTGGCCCCGACGAAACCGATCCCCACCCCGAGAACTGCCACCCATGGCAGGAAGTCGGTCCACTCGGACCTGCCGAGGACCCATCCGGCGTCGTCGATCGACCACGCGGCCGTCAGCACCATGACCGCGACGAGGGCCAGGCTGGCCCAGCCTTCCTCGGGAGCCAGATTGGTTCGGAATCGGTTCATCCGACGAGTGCCTCCCCAAGTGCCTGGCCGGGCAGCACCGCATGGACCTTGATCTCGTACTCCGCCAGCGCGTGGCGGAGGGCACGGGCCCGCTGAGCCCGCTGCTCCTCGACAGTCGGGTCGATCGACGCGACGGTCTCCCCTGCCCCCTCACGCTCCGTCCGGGCGACCCGGTCGAAGGCCGGGGCGTCGAGCGCCACGACGACCGTGGCGATCCCGCGCCCGCGGAGCGATGCGATCGGGCGGATCCATGTCGCGTCCGTCGATGGTGTGATGAGGATCGCGGTCATCCCGCGCCGGAGCCGGCCGGCGGTCGCGACGATCGTCTCGACGAGAGGCGCTGTGCCATCGCCATCGACCGCGGCGAGGAGCTGCATGATCTTGAGGTGCTGGCGGCTGCCGCGATCGGCCGGCAGGACGGTCGTGCGATGGCCGTTGACGGTCATGCCCACGGCGCGGTTATCTCGGATCGCCTTGTCGGCGACTGACGCCGCGACCCGGACCGCGGCCTCAACCGTCGATTCGTCGCCGCGGCCGGTCTGGATCGAGCGTTCGAGGTCGAGGATGATCCAGGCGTCGGCCGTCTGCTCGAGCTCGAATTCCTTGACCTGGATCTCACCGTGGCGGGCTGTCGCTCGCCAATGAATCCGGTTGAAGCTGTCGCCCGGCGCCCATGGCCGGACGGTCGTTGCGAGCGGCGTGGTCTGGAGGGTCCGCTCCGGGGCGGCGTTCGAGCCCTCGATGTAGGCGGCCGGGAGGCGCCAGAGCGGGATCGCCTCGATGCGCGGATAGACGACGACCGCGACGCCCTGGCCGACCGACGCCGACGCCTCGAAGAAGCCGAACGGGTCGCCGGTCCGGCTCTGGAGAGGCTCGATCCGGAAGTGGCCACGGCGGGCGAGCGGGATCCGGATCAGCCAGGAGCGCTCGCTCCGGCTTCCCAGCGTGATCGCCCGGCCGGGCAGTCCCCCCGGCAGGGTGGTCGGATTGTGGATCTCCAGCCACGGCTTGGCGATGCGGCTGGTGTTGCGGAGCGTGTACGTGACCCGGATCTTGTCGCCGACGTGGCCGTTCAGCTGGCTCACCGCGTAGCCGGCCTCGAGATCGGACAGGCCGAGCCGGGTGACGATATACGAGCCCCCGATCACGATGATCGCGAGGTAGACGAGGTAGAAGAGGAATTCCAGCCCGGTCGAGAATGCGGCGACGAGCAGGATCGCCGCGATCAGGATGAGCTGGAGACGACGCATCAACCGATCGATTCGCTGGCCGGTCTGCTCGTCTCGCCCGGCCTAGGCACTCGCGCCCTGGCCGGCCGGGCGGATGGCTCGCGGGCCGTCCGGGCCGCCGGTCGGTCGGATGCCGTCGATCGGTGTCGCGTCGAGGAGCTCGCGGATGACGTTCGCGGACTGGACGTCGTGGATGGAGGCACTCGTCTTGATGATCAGACGGTGGGCCAGGGCGGGCTCCGCGAGGGCCTTGATGTCGTCGGGGATCACGTAGTCGCGGCCGAGCAGCCCGGCGAGCGCCTGGCCGGCCCGGTAGAGGGCGATCGATCCGCGGGGCGAGGCGCCGAGGTAGACGTCGGGATGGTTGCGCGTCCCGTTGACGAGCCGGACGATGTATTCGGCGACCGTCGAGTCGACGTACACGTCGCGGACGGCCGTCTGCATGCCCCGCAGCTCGTCGACTGAGCAGACGACCTCGATGTCCTCGAGCGGATGCGTGCGCTTCTGCTCGTCGAGGATCACGACTTCCTCGATCGGCTGCGGATAGCCGAGTCGGATTCGGAGCATGAAGCGGTCGAGCTGGGCCTCCGGCAGGGCGAACGTGCCCTCGTACTCGATCGGGTTCTGGGTTGCGATGACGAGGAAGGGGTCGGGCATCGCGTAGGTCGTGCCGTCGATCGTGGCCTGGCGTTCCTCCATGCATTCGAGGAGGGCCGACTGGGTCTTGGGTGTTGCTCGGTTGATCTCGTCCGCGAGCACGATCTGGGCCATGATCGGGCCCGGGCGGAACTCGAACTCCTGGTTCTTCTGGTTGTAGATCGACAGGCCGGTGACGTCTGTCGGCAGCAGGTCGGGCGTGAACTGGATGCGCCGGAACGTGCAGCCGAGGCTCTTGGCGATCGACTTGGCAAGCGAGGTCTTACCAGTGCCTGGGACGTCCTCGATCAAGAGATGGCCCTGGCAGAGCAACGCCACGAGGGCGAGCCGCACCTCGGCATGCTTGCCGATGATCACCTTCTCGACGTTGGCGATCACCTTTTCGCTGGAGCCCTGGATCGTTGCCATCAGCCGTGCTTCCCCTCCGGAATGCGACGATTAGCAGTTGTTCCCTACCCGTCTGGGCCCGGTCTCGGGAAGCGTCGCCAGATAGTACGCTCGGCCGCCCGGATCGGTTGTCGTACCGCAATTGACGAGCGACCGGTGGACATTGTTCCACCAGTCAACGCGCGACGCCCAAATAGGCGCTCATGAGCCGCCCGGCCATGGGCACGGCGCGCTGCGAGCCGGCGCCGCCGCGCTCGACGATCACCGCGACCGCGATGCGCGGCGCGTCGGCCGGGGCGTAGCCGATGAACCACGAGTGCGGCGCGGCGTCGCCGCCGA